>CAJBHN010000946.1 GCA_903952805.1 uncultured Myxococcales bacterium
CCATCAAACCCGTCCTCCACTTGGCCGCTCGAGCGGAATTGCCGCCGGGGAGTGCTGGCAACAGCGTCGAGGTCCCGGTCGATCTCACCATCGACGGCGGCTTCGAAGCCATGCAACTCGACCTGGCGGCCTCCGATCCAGCTCGCCTGTGGACGCGCTCCGAACTCTTTGCCCACATCCTGTTTGGCGTGGTGCCCAGCAGCGAGAGCGGCGCCTCGCTCGTCAGCACCAGCGTCGACGTCGCGTCACGCGCGGCCCTGCGTGAACTGGCGGCACCAGTCAATCGCGAGGTGGAGTCGCTGGTCGAAAGCGGCCTCGGCGTCGACGTCAACATCGACGTGGTCAGTGGCTTCCAATTGCAGCTTGGTCGGCGCCTCGTGCTGGAGGGACCCGGCCTCTTCTCTCTCGCCACCAGCGATTCCACCACCTTGGCGGCGACCAACGGGACCTCGGGCACCGATGCCTTGCGGGTCCGTTTGTTGTTCTACGACCACCTCCCCCTGGGACGGGCATTGTCGGCGGAGGGCCGTTTCGGCCTGGTCTCCGATCTGCGCTTGTCCTGGCGATTGTACGAGGACTGAGTTCCGCACCACCGATGACTGCTGCTGGCCTTCTCCTGCTTTTCCTGCTTGCCGCCAACGGCGAGGGAGCGTCGCCGTCGACGGCGGAGACAACGCCGGTGACGCTGCCGGCGCCGACGCCGCTGGCCCCGCCTGTGTCGCCGCCGGTCCTGCCCAAAGCTGGGGCGGCCACCGACCCGGCGGTGGGCCCTGACAGCAGCGCCGACAGCGGCGGGCCTCGCGTCGTGTCTCTTCGCTTGGCGTTGGCCGACCCTGAACCTGGTGAACTGGAGCGTCTTGAGGCCTATCTGCAGGATGTCATGGGCTCCCGTGCGGGCCCCTTGCTGGTCGCGGAGGTCTCCCGCCGCCTTGACCTGCTGGGCCGCTACAGCGCGCCTCTGTGTCGCACGGAAAGCCTCGACACCGACCGGGTGGTCTTGACCTGTTCGGTTCGGCGGGCGCGGGTGCTGCGACGGGTGCGCTTTGAGACCAACGACGTCACCAATATCGATGGGGTGGCGACGGGCTTGCCATTGGCTGTTTTGGAAAACGAACTCAAGAAGCGAATCCTGCTGCGCCCGGGCGAGCCCATTGACGACGACGACACGCTCGGCCGCGGCCGCATCGCTCGTCAACGAAGCCGTATCGAGGATTTCCTTGAACGTGAGGGGTATTATGGAGCCCAGGTCATCGTCGACGTCGGCAAGCCCGACCAAAAGGGCGAGGTCGATGTCGACGTTCGGGTCCGTGGCGGTTCATTCGTGCGCGTTCGGCGGGTGAACATCAAGAGTTTTGGTCCGTTCTCGCAGCAACGCCTGATCGACGCTTTCAGCTCCATGTGCCTCAGCAGCGATGGGTTCATCGATGGCGTGTTCATCGGCAACTTGAAGAGCTGTTACAATACGCGTCGATTACAGAGCACGATTGAGAAGTTCGACGCTGAATTGCGCAAGCTCGGCTATCCGGAAGGTCGAGTTCGGGTGATTCCGAAGTTCATCGACGCGCGCGCCAGCAACGACGCCGAGGGCTGTGCCCTGAATCGGAACCAGATCGTCGAACTTACCAGGGCGCGCTTGCCGATTCCGCCCCGTTGCCTGGACCTGACTGTCGAGGTCGTCGCCGGCAGGAACATCGTGACCCGCTTCCATGTTGAGGAGGGGCACGAACTCATCAAGGACCAGCCCATCATCGGCGGCACCGCTCGGTGGCTGCGGGAGAGCTTCGGCGAGCCAAGTTCGAGGGCCTGGCAGCTCACCTTTTCCAATCCGGTCGCCACAGCCAGCGATACGACCCTGGTGGAGGCCGATATGGTGGAGCGTCTCACCTTTGATGAGGCCGGTTCCGTTGACGCCACTGAGGCGCGCCTCTCTGAGGAACGCATCCTTGAGTACATGGATACGCGTGGCTATCCGGCCCCAAGCAGCGACCTCGTCTACCAAGAGTACGACGACGGCAGCGTCGCGGTTGATTACTACTTGAAACCCGGGCTCGCGATGCCGACGCGCTCGCTGCGCTTCATTGGCAATGCGACCTTGTCGACCGAAGCGATTCTTGACGGTGTCGAACTCGCGGTCCGCCCGCGGACGTTTTCGGCCACCGGCTTTGTCACGATGCGCGATCTCGATGACGACGTCGTTCGTCTGCGATCCTGGTATGCGCAGCAGGGCTTCGCCGAAGCCGACGTCAGCGTCCATGCAGCCCGAGACGGCAACGGCGATGTCGGCGTGGTCTTCGTCATCGAGGAGGGCGACCGATTCCTGTTGTCTGACGTGGTCTTCGCGGGTGGCGACCCAGCGTTGACGCCGTCGATATTGCGCTCGATCGCCCACTGCCGTGCCGGCGAAAAGATGCTCCGCGATGCCAAGAACCCCACGGGCCGCGCATGCGCATCGTCGCCCTTGTTGCCGGCCGAACTCGAGGCTGACGCCCATCGCGTGGAGGCGATTTACGCCGGCAGCGGCTATCCCGACGCCGAGGCCGCGGTCGAATTGGGCTTTGGCGACCAGGGGCCGGTGGTACGCATTTCGGTGTTCCCCTTCGCGGCAACTGGTGAAGCTCGCACCAACCCGACCATGAACAACGTCAAAGCCCTGCGCCTTGGCGAGATATTCGTGGAAGGAAATTTGGGGACCCAGCGCGATGTGCTCTTGCGGGAGATGGGCTTGTTGGAGGTCGTCAAGGGCAGCCGCCTGAATCCCGATCATATTGCCCAGGGCGTCGCCCGCTTGCGGCGCACGGCGCTGTTTTCGCGCGTTGATGTGCAGCTCATCGGCGTCGACGACCACGATGACACCGCCCACGTCCGCATCACGGTCGAGGAGCGGCCAACGTCGTCGGTCGATCTGTCATTGGGGTTTTCGACGCAGCAACTGTTCTCGCTGCGGCTGGAGGGCCGTGACCGCAACTTGTTTGGCAGCATGTTCGACGGCAGCGCCTCCGTTGACCTTGGCCTGTTCATCGGCCGCTTCACCCAGGTGAAAAATCAGGTCCGCTGGCCCCGCATGCTCGGGACCGATTTCTCTTTGTCGTACACGCCGTTGGCATTGACCTACAACGATGCACCCGCCGGCGTCATCTTGCAGGCGCCGGCGACGGGGGCTGCGCAGAAGGCGTCGGCGGCCTGGGATCAGCCCGATCCGCGTCGGCGACTCTTTGCAGCAAGCACCTCGGTCGCGCTCGACTGGCGTGCCAGCGATATCGCCCCCGCCATCGACGACAAGCTGACGGTGGGCATCGCGGTCGAGGCCAGCGGCGACTGGTTGCAGGTCGCCGGTCCCTACATCGAGCCATTATCGCTGCATGCTCTTGAAACGGTCGACGGCCTGACCACGTTGTTTTCCGGCGACACAGCCGTCGATCCTGCGTCGGTGATCGCATTCACCCCGCGGCTTGGATTTTCGAGCATCGACAATCCCTTCGATCCAAAGAGCGGCATCGGTGCCGAGGTCTTTGTCAGAGGCGTCCCATTTGGCCTGACGCCATACGCCGTGGTCGGCGTCCAGGGTCGCAGCTACGTCTCCTTCCTCAATGACCGGCTCACCCTGGCCAGCAATGTGCGGGTCCGCGCTGGCGTCGTTGCTCCCTACGGCGCCTGCCCCGATGCCAACGAGCGTTGTGAATGGGCCCTGATGCAGAGCCAGTTGCTGCGAATCGGTGGCGAGCGCACCGTGCGTGGCGTCCAGGAAAACCAGGTTGGCACCCTCGGCACCCTCTACGGACAAGACTTGTCGGTTCCTCTTGACCAAGACGGCAACGCCATCCAGGGCGTACGGCCTGGTTTGTTTGGTGCGGTGGCCAACATTGAACTGCGCTTCACGTTGATCCGCCAGCTGTTCCTGGGCGACGTCAAGCCCGCGATTTTCACGGATATCGGTTTCTCCAGTGATGACTTCGCGTTCAAGCCCCAGGGCTTCAATGCGTTCTTCGGCGATACCCGCTACGCCGCCTCGTTCGGTACCGGCATCCGCTACGTGCTGCCGGTGGGGCCGCTGGCATTTGACGTCGCCTGGTCGCCGTTTGACAAGCAGACGTCGACGCTTCCGCTGCGCTATTCCCTGACGCTTGGCTATATTTTCTAGCCGCTTTGAGCCGCCCGTTTGGGCGCGGCGTTCGTCACCCACCCCAGAGGACTTCATGGCCGACGCCGGCATCGCCCCCCACCAGCTCTTTCTCGACATCGAGGGGGCGGTCTTGCAGGTCGTGCGTGGCAATCCCCAGGCGGTGCGCCTCAGTCTCGCGACCATCCTGGCTCGCGGTCATCTGCTCCTTGAAGATGTCCCCGGCGTTGGCAAGACGACGCTGGCCCGTGCGCTGGCCAAGGTCCTCGGCGTCGCCTTCGGTCGCGTGCAATTCACGGCCGATCTGCTGCCCTCAGACCTGGTCGGCGTGCCCATCCTCGACGCCAAAGAGGGGGTGTTGCGCTTCAAAAAGGGGCCGCTGTTCACCAACATCGTCCTGGCCGACGAAATCAACCGCGCCAGCCCCAAGACCCAGTCCGCGTTGCTGGAGGCGATGGCCGATCGCAGTGTGTCGGTTGATGAGACCACCTGGGAACTGCCCCAGCCCTTTCATGTGCTCGCCACCCAGAATCCCGTCGAGCACCACGGCGCCTATCCGCTGCCCGAGAGTCAGCTTGATCGCTTCCTGGTCTGTTTGTCGCTTGGCTATCCGCCCCTCGCCGACGAGCGTGCCCTGCTGATGGAGAATCGCACCAGCGAAGGGGGGCTGGCGTCGTTGCCAACGTTGCTCGATGCACCAAGGCTGGCGGCGGCCCAGGCGGTGGTCGCCGATATCGTCGTTGGTGACCTCGTCGCCGACTATGTGTTGGCGATCGTCACCGCCACCCGTCGTCACGCTGACATCGAACTGCCGTGTTCGCCGCGAGGGTCGCTGGCGTGGGCGAGCCTGTGCCGCGCCATCGCGTTCATGGACGCCAGGAGCTTTGTGACCCCCGACGACGTCAAGAAGACGGCTCACGCCGTTTTGGGCCATCGCCTCGGGCTGCGTGGCTCGGTCAGCACGACCCGTCGTCGCGCGCTGGCGGTGGTCGACGAGATCCTCGCCACCATCCCGGTGCCACGCTGACAGGTCCGTGGCAGTTCAGCGTTGTGGAACGCGGAAGGCGCCGTCGCTGAAGGTCAGTTCAGTCCCCGCCGGGTTGGCGAGGTCGAATGAAAAACGACCCAGCAACGTGTCGCCATCGCGGCCAAGGATGGCGACGCCACCGGTGTGGTCGGCGGCGCTGACGAAGCCTCCGTCGACGAGATTGGCGCTGCCCGACTGCTCCGAACGAGCGCCAATGGGGACGCAGATCGGGAAGGCGCCGGCTTCGATGAGGGTGGCGACGTCGTCGCCGCCTTCGTCGTTGGTCAGGATCATGTCGAGGGTGCCGATGGTGACCGACAGGGATTGGGCCGACCAGGTGCCGGGTTCGTCGAAGTCGACGCCGTCTGAGCGGGTGGCGTGGCCGCGGCCGTCAGCCACGTCGTCGTCCGACGGCAGCACGGTGCTCTGACCGCAGAGCTCAGCAGGAGGGCCGGGGCAGGCGGCCAGCAGTGAGCCGATGGCGACGGCAACGAAAGCGCGAGTGGGCATGGCAACCAGCATGGCCCAGCCGACGACAGCAAGGCATCGCCGTCAATCCCATCGCCGCTGCGCGAGGCTGCGTTGGGCTCATCGGCCCCACGTTCGCGCCATCAACGGGCACGACGCAGAAAAAAGCCGACCCACGTCATCCGCAGGTCGGCTTTTCATCCAAGCAGGTGAGCGTCGCCCGCGCTCAGTCGGCGCCGCCGCTGCCTTCGTAGAAGGCTTCGAAGATGTCCTTGTACCGCTCGTTGACCGCCTTGCGCTTGACCTTGAGCGACGGCGTCAGCATCTCGGCGCCGGGCTTACCCTTTTGCTCAGGCGTGTCGCCGACGCTGAAGTCGTGGTCGATGACCTTCCACTTCTTGATGCTCTCGTAGGAGGCCAAAATGGTGTTCATCTCCTTGAAGACATGGTCGACCTCGGCCAGGACCTCAGGCTTTTGGGTCAGGGCCTTGTAGTCGTCGCCGAGGCCCTTGCTCTTGCCGTAGGCCCGCACGCTCTCCTCGTCGAGGGTCACCAGCGCGCTCAGGAACTTGCGTTTGTCGCCGTGGACGACGACCTGGCTGATGAGGCCCGACTTGGCCTTGATCTGGTTTTCCAGGTTTTGCGGCGCCACGTTCTTGCCGCCCGCCGTGACGATGATGTCCTTTTTGCGATCGGTGATGCGGATGTAGCCGTCGCTGTCGATGACGCCGATGTCGCCGGTGTGAAACCAGCCGTCGCTGTCGATGGCTTCCTTGGTGGCGTCGTCACGGTTCCAATAGCCCTTCATCACACCGCGGCCGCGAATCAGCAGTTCGCCATCGGAGGCGACCTTGAACTCGGTGCCCGGCAGCGCGCGGCCGACGGTGCCGATGCGCACCGAGGCAGGCAGATTCACCGCCGAGGCCGCCGACGTCTCGGTCAGACCAAAGCCCTCGCAGATGGTGACCCCGGCGTATTTGAAGAAGTATGCGACGTCCTTGCCGAGGGGCGCGCCGCCCGACACGAAGAAGCGCAAACGGCCACCAAAGCGTGCCGCCAGCTTGGTCTGCATTTTTGAGAAGACCAGCTTTTGGGCCAGGGTCCAGGCGAGACCACCGGGCTTGCCGCCCGACATCTCGATCTTGGCGGCCTTCTCACCCTGCAAGAGGCCCCAGGCGGCGATCTTGCCGGCCAGGCCGGGGGTAGCGGCCACGTCGGAGGCGACCTTGGCGTGGACTTTTTCAAAGATGCGCGGCACCGAACACATCATGGTGGGGCGCACCTCGCCGAGTTCGTCGACGATCTTCTTCATGTCACAGGTCCAAAACGCCATGACGTGGCCTTCGGCGAACCAGATGCACTCAAGCACCTTGGCGAACACGTGCGCCATGGGCAGGAACATGTATTGGATGTCGTCGGGCGTGATGAGGTTGACCTTGCGGATGGCCTCGGCCTCATAAATCATCGCGTCGTGGGCCAGCATGGCGCCCTTGGGTCGACCGGTGGTGCCTGACGTGTAGATGAGCGTCAGCAGGTCGCTGGGAACCACGCCAGACGACCTCGCCACGATCTCGGCTTCATGGCCATTCAAGTATTCGGCGCCATCCTTCAACAGGTCGGCCCAGGTCATCTCCCAACCGCCGGCCTCGACCTCGCCGGTCATGGCGATGACGAGTTTGACCGAGGGGATGTCGGCCTTGATACCCCGCAGCTTGCGCAACTGGGTCGCGTCCTCAGCGATGATGGCGACGACCTTGGCGTCGTTGAGGATGAAGGCGGTGTCGTCGGCGGTGGACGATTGGTAGATGGGTACGGTGGTGGCGCCGGTGGCCTGAATGCCAAGGTCG
>CAJBHN010000947.1 GCA_903952805.1 uncultured Myxococcales bacterium
CCTCGACGGCGTGCAGATCCTCGCCACGGCGGATTCGTCGTCGGACAACGAACACCTCGAAGCCTTGTTGCCGCTGGATGGCGACGACACCGTGCGGGTGTTCTCGTTGTCGCCGGGAGCCCGCGCTCGCTACTTCGTGCGGGCCGTCGTCGAGAGCCCCCAACCCTGATCCAAGCCTTCGAAATCAAACAAGCCCCGTAAATTCAAGATCTTGAGCAGGGTCTGGCGCGGGCGGCCCGATGTGGTGAGGGTGCGCCGATGCATGATGTGATCGTGATTGGTGCCGGCGTGGCCGGCCTGGCGTGTGCGCGAGGGCTCAGCGAGGCTGGTCGCCAGGTGCTGGTGGTGGAGCGTTCCCGCGGCGTCGGCGGCCGCTGCGCCACCCGCCGCGTCGATGGCCAGCCGGTCGACCTCGGCCCCATGTTCCTGCACGGCGACGACCCCGCGTTTCTGGCGGCCGTCGACCGCGTCCCCGGCGCCATGGAGGATTGGCCCCGCCTCATCGACGGCGTCGGCGCTCCCTGTCAGCCCGAGGCCCTGCAGGCCCACCAACGCCGCATCGTCTTTGCCGCGGGCTTGTCGGCGTTTCCCAAGCACCTCGCCGAGGGCTTGCAGGTCCAGCTGTCGACGACGGTGGCCGGCGTCGACGTCGTCGACCACACGCTGCGGGTGCGGACTGCCGATGGCACGGTGCTGGAAGCCAACGACGTCGTGGTCGCCCTGCCGGTGGAGCAGAGCCTGCAGCTGTTGGTGGATCTCGCCGAGACGGTGTCAGGCACCGATGGGCAGCACGACGCCCGGCAGGTGGCGGGAGCCTGCGCGCTGTTGCGGATGTTTGGCAGCGTGCCCTGTTTGACGCTGGTGGCCGGCTACGACGTCGACGGCCCGCCGTTGCCGTGGGACGTGCAGTATCCGGCCGACTCTGAATGTCTGCAGTTGATCGCCCACGATTCAACCAAGCGCGCCTCGCCCGCAGCCCGGGTGCTGGTGTTGCAGGGCCGTCCCCGCTGGTCTCGCCAACGCCTGGAACTCCCGGCCGAATCCTGGGGAGCCGAGCTGCTCGCCGAGGCCGCCAGCCGGCTGGGACCATGGGCGGCTTCGCCCCGCTTCACCTGGCCCCATCGATGGCGGTTGGCGCGGGTGGAGCGGGGCACCGAGCTGCGTCAGCCGCTGCGCCTCACCCTCAGCGGCGGTCAGCGCGTCGGCGTCGCCGGCGAGGTCTTTGCCCCCGGTGGCGGCGTGCAGGCTGCGTGGCTATCAGGCATGCGCCTCGCTGAACGCCTGCTGAAGGAGCCCGGATGAAGCCCGCCGACCCCAACTTGCTCGGCCTCGTGGCCCGCGATCACGACCATGAATGCCAGGGCTTCGGCGCTGCCAAGGTCTGCGTCCGCATCGTCGCGGTGGCCCAGCTGCCCACCCGCTTTGGCGATTTCCAGATCGTCGCGTTTCTCAACAACCGCGATCAAAAAGACCATATCGCCATCGTCCACGGCGACGTCGTCGGCCACAGCGACGTCCCCACCCGCCTGCATTCCGAATGCCTGACCGGCGACGTGATGGGCTCGCTGCGCTGCGACTGCCGCGATCAACTCGAGGCAGCCCTGCAACGCATCGCCCAAGAGCCCCGCGGCGTCGTGCTCTACATGCGCCAGGAGGGTCGCGGCATCGGCCTGGCCAACAAGGTCCGCGCCTACGCGCTGCAAGACGCCGGCATGGACACCGTCGAAGCCAACCTCGCCCTCGGCTTCCGAGACGACGAGCGCGACTACGCCGTCGCCGCCCACATGATCCACAGCCTCGGCCTGCAGTCGGTGCAGCTGATGACCAACAACCCCGGCAAGGTCGGGCAGTTGGAGCAGCACGGCGTCAAGGTGTCGGCCCGGCTGCCCCATTTGCTGCCTGCCAATCCCCACAACCGTTTCTATCTGGAGACCAAGGGCAAGCGCTCGGGCCACTACATCGACTTCTCCGGCCTGCCGCGGTTGCAGGAGCAGAGCGACGAGGTCCGCGTCGAGGGCATGCCCGACGACGGCTGACAACGACGATGGGGGGGATGGATGACGACGAAAAAGACGAAGAAGAAGACGAAGACGACGACGACCACGACGGCGGCGCTGGCGGCGGCGCTGCTGCTGACGGCGGCCGCTCCGGCCATGGCCCAAAAGGTGCCAGCGGCGCAGGGGGCGTTTGAAGCGCCCAAGAGCGAAGACGGGGTGGCCATCGCCGAGCAGCCGCTGCAGGGCACCGGGTTGCGCACCCTGCGGGCGACCCTCGACATCGAGGCTCCGCCGGCGCTGGTGCTCGAGACCCTGTGGGGCAGGGGCACCCTCGAGGAGGCCAGCGAGGCCATCAGCTCCCGGGAAATCCTCTTTGACAGCCCGATGCGCCGGGTCTTTTTCGAGACGGTGGAGGCCCCGTTCATCAGCACCCGTGAATCGGTGCTCGAGGTCAGTCGCGAGCTCGACCCCGACCACGGCCGCTATGCGCTGGTATTCCGCACCATCGCCTGGCCCCAGCGGCCGCCGACCACTGACCGGGTGCGCATCACCGTCGTCGGCGAAACCGTGGTGTTGCCCGTCGCCGGCCACGCCAACCAAAGTCGCGTGGTGCAAACGCTCTTCAGCGACCCCGGTGGCTCGATCCCGGCGTGGGCCGTCGTTGGCACCCAGCGACAGAACATGGCCACGATGCTCAAGCGGCTCAAGGCCGGCGCCGAGGCCCGCCTGCGGCGTTGAGGGCGTCGTTGGCGGCGATGGCTGGTGTGCAGACCACCTGCGAGTTCGCCTACACGCCGACGCCAACGTGGCAGCACAACGGTGTCGTGGGTGGCAGCCTGAAGGAACACGGCGACGGCCTCCATGACAGCCCCGGCGCCATCGGCCTGCTCCTCGCGTACCACGAGCAGGACGTCGGCCCGGTCAAGGACCTCGGTGCCACCGTTTTGCACGCGCGACAGGGAGCACACGATTCCACGAAGTGGCCCCGTGCGCGGACCTGTCTCGGCGCGCTTCGCGCCGAGCTTTGCGCGCGTGCTGTGTTGGGTGGGATGCCCCGAGCGCCGATCCGCGCTTGCGCGACGGTACGTTGGTAGCGTAGCATCTTCTTCGCGGCATCGTTCAGCGCCGGGAGAAGTGAATGGCGGTGGCGAAGGAGGACAGTACGCTGCCTGCGTATAGCTTCGTCGAATCGACGGTCTTCACCGACAGGGTCTACGACTACTTCACCGATGACGAGTACGCCGCATTCCAGTTCGCGCTCGCGGCTGAGCCCACGGCTGGCGACGTCATTCAAGGTACTGGTGGGTTGCGGAAGGTGCGGTGGTCCGACCCGCGCCGGCGGAAAGGCAAGCGTGGCGGCGTTCGAATCATCTACTTCATCATCGACGACGATGGGGTCATCTACTTGCTTACGATCTTCGACAAGGACGAAATGATTGACCTCGACGCCCGGGAGCGCCGTGCGCTGAAGGCGTTGGTGGACGACGAGAAGGACGCTCGGCGCGCGAGGCGCAAGAAGGGAACGCGAAAATGAAAGCGAAAAAGACTGCATCAAAACGATCCCTGTTTGCCGAGCTTGAGCAGGCAATGGGAGACGTGAAAGCACACCGTGAAGGTGTGCTGACCCTGCGAGAACACACCGTCCGCCCTCTCCACCTTCCGAAGGTTGACGGAGAGTTCATCGTCGAGACGCGCGAGGCGCGCGGAATGTCCCGCGCGGTGTTTGCGATGAAGCTCGGGCTGAACCCGCGCTCACTCGAGGGGTGGGAGCAAGGAAAGACGGAGCCACCTGGCCCGGTTGCGGCACTCATCCTTCTCGCTGCGAAGTTTCCAGACATGTTCGACCGACTCGCGTCTCTCGAGCAGATTGCACCAAGGGCAAGGGCTTCCGCACGCGCTCTCCTCAGCAAATAGCCCTCGCTGCGATCATCACGAATCAGGCCAACGAGCCCACCCACCGATCCGCGGCACGATCCACGGCGGCGGGAATGGTGACCGTCCGCCCATCGTTTCTTCACCATGGACCTCCGCCGTCACCTCGCCGATGCCCTCAGCGCCGCCAACGCCGCCTGCGGGGTCGCCTCGACCTGCTTCGCGCTGGCCGGCCGCGCCGACGTATCGCTGCTGCTGTTGCTGGCTGGCGCCGTCTGTGACGGCCTCGACGGCGCCGCCGCCCGCCGCTTTGGCGGCACCCGCTTTGGGGTGCTGGCCGACGACGTGGCCGACGCCATCAGCTACGCCATCGCCCCCGCTGTGGCCGTCGCCGTCGTCACCGCTGGCGTCGAAGGCACCGTCATCGGCGTCGTCTACGGCGCCCTCACCATCGCCCGCCTGGTGTTCTTCACGCTCAAGAAGGGGGCGCCCGACACCGACCCCGGCGTCTTTCGCGGCCTGCCCTCCACCGTCGGCGGTGTCCTCGTCATCGCCGCCGCCATCCTCGCCCCCCACCAACCGGCCCTGGTGGCCTTTGCCGCCGGCATGGCCGTCGTCTTGATGGTCAGCTTCGACGCCGGCTTCGTCCACCTCGGCCGCTCCCTCGCCGACCTTGAGCCCCGCCGCCGCCGTGTCGTCCTGGCCGTCGCCGCTGTCACCGTCGTCAGCGCGGCCGTCCTGGGCCCCCACGTCCTGGCCAGCGCCGCCCTCGCCACCGCCGTCGCCTACGCCTTCACCCCCCACCTGCAGTCGTTCGCGACCGCGATCCAGCAGCGCCGGCAGGTCGCGCCGTCGGCCGGACCCTGAGTCGTGCCCACCGGCCGGCATCGACAGATCGAGACAGTCCAGCCGTTATACATCGAGGACTGAGACACATTTACGCCAACAAAGCCGCCAGTTGGTCGAAAAGTGTCTCAATAAGGTGGATTTCGCTGGCCGGATTCGACCCGTGACTTGATCGATGTGTCTCATTTCATTACCGTCGTCTTCGCGAGATGTCTCTCGAAAGGCGGCCCAGATGGCGGTTTCACGACTTGGACCACGCGTCACGCTGAGCGCCCTGAGCGCCCTGAGCGCCCTGCTGCCTGGCTGTCTCGATGGGTCGGTGGTGCTGGCGGAGATGTCGCCCCAGGCCCGGGTCAAGGCGCCGGCGGAGCTCATTGAGCGGGTGGTGGCCGAGATCGAGAGGGACGAGCCGCGCTCGCTGGTCATCGGGCTGGTCACGCCAGACGCCGGGGACGAGCTGGCGGGGTCGCTGGACCTGGATCGCCTGGATGCGTTGCGGGTCATGGATTTTGCGACCGTGAAGACCGACGTGCAGCGGGCGCTGGGTGCCGACTTCGTCGTCGAAGAGGAATACGAGCAGCTGCCCATCACGGTGGGCACGGTGCTGACGACGGCGGCGCTGGCGGCCGTGCTGGAAGATCCGCGGGTCGCCGTCGTCGACGAGGTGCGACAGCTGGAGGCCAGCGACGTCGACAGCCTGGGGCTCATCGGTCAGCCGGCGGCGCTGACGGGGGGCAAGGATGGCGCGGGAGTGGCTGTGGCGGTCATCGACACCGGCGCGGACTACACCCGGCCGGCCTTTGGCTCGTGCACGGCGCCGGGCCTGCCGGCGGGAACGTGTCGCGTCGTGGTGGCCCGGGACTTCGGCATCGCCGACGGCGTACGCGACGACGGCGCCTTCCACGGCACCAACGTCGCCGGCATCGTCGCCCAGACCGCGCCGGGCGCCCGCATCCTGGCCCTGGATGTCTTTGATGGGGCGTCGGCGTCGAGCACGGCCATCTTGGCGGCCATCGACTTTGTCGTCGCCAATCGCGCCGCCTACAACATCGCCGCGTTGAACCTGAGCCTTGGCTACGGCTCTTTCACCGCGCCGTGTGCGACCGATCCGCTGGCGCTCGCCGTCGCCACCGCCAGAAACGCCGGCATCCTGGCCAGCGTGGCTTCGGGCAACAACGGCTTCTTGAACGCCACCTCGTCGCCGGCGTGTGCCCCATCGGCGGTCTCGGTGGGCGCCGTCTACGACGCCAACGTCGGCGGCCTCTCCTACGGCACCTGCGCCGACCCCGTCACCGCTGCCGACCGCGTCGCCTGCTTTTCGAACTCGGCCTCGTTTGTCACCGTGTTGGCGCCGGGGGCCATCGTGACGGCGGCGGGGATCTCGATGACGGGGACGTCGCAGGCTGCCCCGCACGTGGCGGCGGCCATCGCGGTCTTGAAGGGGGCTTTTCCCAGCGACGGGCCCGACGCGTTGGTGTCGCGTTTGAAGACGACCGGCCGCCTGGTCACCGACCCTCGCAACGGTCTTGCCCTGCCGCGCATTGATCTGGCCGCGGCGTCGGTGGGCTGCGTGGTGCAGATCAGCCCGACGTCGCACAACGTCGCCGCGGCGACCACGTCGTTGACCGCCCAGGTCGTCACCGGTGCCGGCTGCACGTGGAGCGTCGCCAGCGACGTCGCGTGGATGACGCCGAGCCCGGCGGCTGGCAGTGGCTCGACGACGGTGACCATCAGCCTGGCGCCCAACACCGGCCTCGCCCGCACCGGCATCGTGACGCTCAGCGGCGCCTCGATGACGCGCACCCTCACGGTGTCGCAGGGGGTGGATGTGGCGCCGCCGACGGGCACCGTGGTCATCAACACCAACGACGCGACCACGCGCAGCGCGACGGTGGCGTTGACGATCACGGCGAGCGACCCCAGCGGCGTTTCGTCGATGTGCATCACCGAGGGCACCACGTGTTCGGTGTTTGAGCCGTTCAACCCCAGCAAGGCGCTGGCCCTGCTGGCGACGGGCACGCGCACCGTGCGCGTGTTTCTGCGCGATGCCCGCGGCAACACGAGCGTCGCCGCCACCGCCCCGCAAGACACGATCATCTTTGACAACGTCGCGCCGACGGGGGGCGTGCTGACGGCGACGCCAGCGGTTTCTGCCGTGCAGCTGAGCTGGACCGCCGCCGTCGACGCGATGTCGGGCGTCGCTCGCTATCGGGTGATGGCCGGGAGCACGGCGCCGGCGACCTGTTCGATGGGGACGCCGGTGTTTGAAGGCGCCGGCACCAGCTTCATCCACGGCGGACTGCAAAACGGCGTGGCGGTGGCCTACCGGGTCTGCGCCGTCGACGGCGCCGGCAACATCGCCGCCGGCCTCGTCGGTACCGCGACGCCGCGCGCCGAACTCGCCCCGCCGACGGGAACCCTGAGCATCAACGGGGGCGCGCCCCACACCAGGAGCCCCGCCGTCACCGTGGCCATCACCGCGGCGGACGCCTCGGGCGTGGCGGCGATGTGTTTCACGACGACGACGACCTGCACCACCTGGGTGCCGTTGTCCGCGACCACATCGTTGACCCTGCCCGTCGCCACCGGCACCGCCACGCTCCGCTTGTTCTTGCGCGATACCCTCGGCAACACCTCGACGACGGCGGCGGCCACGGCGTCGATCATCGTTGACGCCGCGGCGCCGACGGGGGGCACGCTGGCGGCGCGGGCGGGGACCGGCCAGGTGGTGCTGACGTGGACGGCGGCCAGCGACGCCGCCTCGGGCGTGGCGGCCTACCGCGTGGTCTTTGCCACCGTGGCTGCACCGGCGTCATGCGCGGCGGGGGGCCATGGCCTTCGAGGGCAACGCCCTGACGTTCACCCACAGCGGGCTCAGCAACCAGACCAGCTACGGCTACCGGGTCTGCGCCATCGACCGGGTCGGCAACGTCGGTGTCGGCGTCACGGCACTGGTCCAGCCCCGGGCAGAGTTCAACGCGCCCACGGGCAGTGTCGTCATCAACGACGGCGCCGCCTTCACCGGCAGCATCGCTGTCACGGTGGCCATCACCGCGACCGATGCCAGCGGCATCGCGTTCATGTGCCTGAGCAACACCACGGCGGCCTGCACCGCCTTTGTTCCGTTCAGCGCGACGACGTCGTTTTCGCTGACCAACGCCAGCGGTGTGCGGACGGTGTACGTCACGCTCAAAGACACCCTGGGCAACGTCACGACGGCGCCGCTGACCGACACCATCACCCTCGACGTCACCGCCCCGATCTTCACCAGCATCTCCGTCGTCGCCCAGCCTGGCGGGCTGAGTTTTGCCTGGGCCGCCGCGGATGCGGGCATGGGCGTCGCCGGCTATCGCCTCGTCATCAAGCCCGGCACCGTGGCGCCCGCCGTCAAATGCACCGATGGCACGCCGCTGGTCGACGGCCTGGTGACGAGCTTTGTCGACCCCCCACGGCCGACAGGCTCCTACACCTACCGCCTGTGCGCACGTGATGCCGCCGGCAACGTCAGCGACGGCCAGGTCATCGCGGTCAGCGTGCGCTGACCCCTGTCGTCGCCATCGGTGCTGGTGAAGGCTCCGCGGCAGACGCCCGCCATTGATGGCGAGCGATAGCCCGGGCATTTGTGCGTGTGGCGTCGTCGACGTTGCACGGACTGCTGCGGACCAGCGCTCAAGCCGCCACGCTGTCGCCAAGGTGAACCTGAAGGCCCTGGCCAAGCGGCACGAGCATGGTCGCCATGCCCCCGCCACTGCGTGACGATGCAGGCCGCAGGGCAGGTCGAGCGTCGCCGTGCTCGTCGACGACAACGGCCCTTTCGGGGCCGTTGGCTGACGCGTTCAGGGGGTCACGGGCACTGGCGGTGGTGGGCTGGCGTCTGGCGGTGGTGGTGACGGATCGCTGCGTGGCGCTGGCTTGGGTGCCGCTGCATTTTCGAACAACAGAATCTCCACGCGACGGTTCTGCTCGCGGCCGATGCCAGTCTCGTTGTTGGCGACGGGGTGGCTCTCGCCAAACGCTTCGACCTCCAGCAGTGCTGCGGGCACACCGCGGGCAATCAACGCCGAACGAACCGCGTTGGCGCGGGCACGAGACAGGGTCAAGTTGACCTCGTCGGTGCCGTCACTGTCGGTATGTCCCTCAATGCGCACCCGCGTCAGGCCGGTGCGGCTCTTGAGTTCGTTGGCGAGCCGGTCCAGCAGCGGCAGGCTGCGCGGATCGATCGCAGCCCGTGACTTCTCAAAGACGATCCGCTCTCCCACCACGGTGCGCGGCACCAGCGTCGGCGCCTCGGCTTGTTGCTCCGGACAGCCATCGCTGTCCTCGAATCCATCGGGGTCTTCGGCCTGCTCGGGGCATTGGTCGGTGTCGTCGGCGACGCCGTCGGCGTCCTCGTCGAGGTCGGGGCAGCCATCGTCGTCGTTGCGTCCGTCGAGGTCCTCGGCCTCGTCGGGACAGCCGTCATGGGGCTCCAACACGCCGTCGCCGTCGTCGTCCAGATCGGGGCAGCCGTCGTCGTCGCGGCGCCCGTCGCGGTCCTCGGCGATATCGGGGCAGGCATCGGCATCGTCGACGACGCCGTCGCCATCGCGGTCGCGCGGCTGCTCGATGACGAGCCGCACCGTGGCACCCGCGCGCATATCCGGCGTGCCGTACCCCGCCACCAGCCCCACGCCGCCATAGGCGAGGATGTCGAACATCCCCAGCCGGATGCTGGCACCCACCAGCGCCTCGGTCGGACTCTCGTTGAGTCCCCCAGCCGACCACGGCGGCGACGACGGTGAAAACGCCTGGCTGACCGATCCCTGCAGCGACACGATGCCCACGTCGACGGCCACGGCCGCCCGGCTCATGACCTCGGGGCCCACCACCAGGTCGAGCACCTGCTTCTCTGGACGCAGGCGATAGCCGACATTCACCAGCACGCGCAGGGGGCCCATCGGCCACATCGCCGCGACCTCCGGCGTCAACGACAACGCGCCGTCGCTGACCCAATCGACGCCGCCGATGTTGGTCGGCACACCGACGGCCGCCTGTACCGCCAGGTCGATCAGATGCTGCTGGTGTCGCAGCAGCTGCGCTTTGGGCACCAGGCGCAGGTCACCGGTCGCCAGACCCGTGGCCGTCCCCACCGTCAAACCATCGAGGGCGTCATGGGTGGTCCACAACACCAACGGCTGATCAATGCCGATTTGAAGCCAATCCAGCAGCCCCAGCGCCCCCGTCAGATTGCCATGCACGCGCGTGCCGACGATGGCGCCAGCGCGTTCGCCGTCGACGCGCAACGACAACGCGTTTTGCTCCCAGCCCATCCACATGGAGACATTGCCATCAAGGTGTCGCTGCACCGTCGCGCTCTCGACATCCAGGATGCCATTGGCATCAAGGGCCGGTCGGAAGCGCTCCAACGACACGCCATTGTCGGCGGCACGCACAGCCTGCTCCGGCAACGCCAACGTCGCCAGCAGCAGCGTCGTCAGCACGGTCGTTGACGTCGAGGGCGAAGCCGTGTGGCGTCGCCGCCGACCAACCGCGAAGAGTCCCAGCAGCGCACCGAAAAACGGCAGGCCACCACCCGTGTTGCACGACGAAATCAAGCCACCGCCGATGAGACTCCGATTGTCGACGCCCTCGCCTTCTCCTTCGCCCTCGCCTTCGCCTTCGCC
>CAJBHN010000948.1 GCA_903952805.1 uncultured Myxococcales bacterium
GGCGAAGGCGAAGGCGAGGGAGAAGGCGAGGGCGAGGGCACGTACGTCGCCGACGCATTGATCGTCATCCCTCAGGCCCTTGTTGGTGAGGTGTGCAACTACGATCCAGAAGGTGGCATCATCGATCGTGGTCCAAGCGGTGGTGGGGCCATCGTCCACGATGTGTTGGTGCTCGACAACGGCGACGCCTCGACGTCGCGCCTTCGCTACACCGAAGCCGAGTTGGACCTCCTCAATGGTGAGTGCCGCGCCATTGCCGACCACAGCAACTTCCTCGGTGTCTTCGCTGAGACGGCGGCCGACATCATCGCGGGGCGCGCGCTCTTCATCGACGGGGAGCGCACCGGTAAGGCGGCCTTGCCCATCCGCACCCTCGCTGCTGGACAGCGACAACTCTCGTTCTGGGATGACGGCTGCGCTGGCCGCGCGACGAGCACGGTGTTGCGTGGTTCGACGGGCGACGTCGCCTTCGTCAACGACACCGCTTTCGGTTCGTTGACGCTGAGCACGGCGATCAGCTCCGACGTCGGCGACCTCGAGATCGTCTGGCTCGACGCGGCGGGTGCGGTCCTCGATTCGCTGCCCATCGCGCTCGCCGCAGGCAGCACCCGTGGCTTCGTCGCCTGTACCGCCAACGGGGCCGTCGGCGACGTCGGCGCACGCGATACCAACGGCGTGATTGGCCGCTGCACCCTGACCGCTGGTGCGGTCGGCAACACGGTCGCTGGCGTGACCTGCGTCGGCGAAGGCCGCGGTGTCGACACCCTCGAATGACCGCCTCGCCGTGACGCCAGCCGCCCACGTTGCGAACAGGGCAACGTGATCGGCGACCGCGTCTCGTGAAGACGTCAACTGACGCCTTCATGGGTCGCGGACTGTCGCCCTCGGCCATGTCGTCTTGGGCCATGTCGCCCCGACTCCGGTTGCCGGTTCGAGCTCGCCGTTGCCACGAGACAACGGGGTCGGCGCCGTCTACAGTGACCGTGCATGTCCCGGATCAAAGACCCTCCGAAGTCGCCGCCGGCGCTCAGCATCTGGCGGGCAGCCCAGGTGGTGCTGGCGGAGCCGGCGCTGACCGAGGCCTTCCGTCAGGCGCGCGACGCCGCTGGCACGAAGGGCGACCAGACGACCGGCACAGGCGCCACGGGCGTCGAGGGGACCTTCGCCGACGCGTATGAGCAGTCGCTGAAGGCCCAGCGCTACGCCCTGAGCCCTGGCGTGCCCCTGGTCGATGCGCTGGCGAAGGTCGCTGGCGACGACGGCGTGATCAGCGGCGACGAATGGAAGAAGTTTGGTCCCCGCTTCAGCAGCCTCGCCCTGCAGATCGCTGAGAAGTCACAAAGCGTGAAGCCCGCCACCGGCAACGGCGCCGAGATTCTGATGCGCGGTGCGGCCCCGGCGACGAAAGCGGCCCTGCGCCAAACGACTGAGAACCTCGTGTCACTGGATCGCATGCCGGTCCTGCAGGCCCTCGTCGACGAGGTCGAACAGACCAAGCCCCTGGCGAACCACCGCCTCTTCGCCGTGCAGCACCTGTTCGCATCGACCAACGGCCTGTTTGAGGGGCTCATCAAGGCTGGCATCGAGGCCGAGGGCTCCGTCGTCTTTGGCAAGTCGTACTCGAC
>CAJBHN010000949.1 GCA_903952805.1 uncultured Myxococcales bacterium
CACCATCGTCATCAAACGTGGCGAATACGGCGCCCTGCTCTTCCAACCCGAGCACCCCACGGTGTTCATGCCGGCCTTCGCTCTCGAAGACGTCTACGACCCCACCGGCGCGGGCGACACCTTCGCCGGCGGCTGCATGGGCACCCTGGACCGGCACCTGAGTGCAGGGGGCACCCTTGACGACGCCACCTGGCGTCGCGCCATGCTCACGGGCACGGTCATGGCCAGCTTCGTCGTCGAGGCCTTTTCCTTTGACCGCATGCAGGTTCTCACGCCTGGCGAAGTCAAGGCCCGCGCCCACGAGCTGCAGCGCATGACCACCGTCGACGGCGCCATCACCTTCAAGGGCTGAACACGGCGGCGCTCCCGGCGGAAAATGCCGGTCTTTCAGAGAGTTACGTTTCACAGAGATACGAGTGCGGTCGCCGGCAGTGGTGTCGGCGGTCCAGCGGCAACGGGCCGCGCCATCGCTGAAGGAGAAGGCTCATGAGCAAGACCATTGTCGTCATCGGCGGCGCAGGCGGCGGACCCGTGGCCGCGGCACGCGCTCGTGAACTCGACGAACATGCTCGGATCATTCTCGTCGAGAAGAAGCCCCACGTGTCGTGGGTCCAGGCCGGCCTCAAGCATCACCTGGAGGGCAGGGTGACGAAGCTGGCGGACCTCGACGAGGACCGGCGTCAGTTCTTCACCGAGCGGCACCGCATCGAGTTGCGGACCGGAACCGACGCCGTCCGCCTTGACGCCGACAGCCAGCGCCTGGTGGTTCGCAACTCGGCTGGTCAGGAGACCATCCGCTACGACGCCGCCATCTTCTCAGGGGGCGCCGAAGTCACCGACGTCGGCGTCCCGGGCCTCGCGCTGGGTGACCCGGGGGTGGTGGGCTTTCGGACCATCGACGACCTCAACGCCATCCAGACGGCTCGCCACAATGGCGCCGAGAGGGTCGTCGTCATCGGCTGCGGCCCTTACGGCGTCGACGCGGCCATGGGCCTGACCAGCGCCGGGTTCCTGGTCACCGCCATCGATCGTCAGGAGCGCGTGCTGCGTTCGCTGTCGTTGATGGCGGCGCGGGCGGCGCAGCGGGCATTGATTGGTGCTGGCGTGACGCTGCAACTGGGTCGACGCATCGTGCGCGCCGAGGTCGATGGCAGCCATCACCTGCTGCATCTCGACAACGGCTCCACCATTGCCGCTGACCTCATCGTCATCACCACGGGCCTCAAACCTCGCACTGGTTTGCTGGCCGACGCCGGCGCCGCCCTCAACGCCGACGGCAGCGTCCGCGTCAATGAGCGGATGGAGACCACGCTCCCCAACGTCTTTGCGTGTGGCACGGCCGTGTCCATCACCCATGCCGTCACTCGGGCTCCGCTCTGGCTCCCACAGGCGGCCATCGCGACCCGCACGGCCCAGATCGCCGGCCACAATGCTGCCGGCGCCGGCAAGCCAGAGGCGCTGTCACCGTTGGCGGGCACGGCCCTCTATGTCGTCGGCGAGCAGCGCTTCGCTCGCACGGGGCTGTCCGAGGCTGATGCGCGCTCGCTGCTGGGCGACGAGCGCATCTTTGTGATCAGTGTCTTTGGCTACGCTGGCGAGCCCTGGATCGGCGGCGATCCGCTGTGCGTCCGTCTGGTGGTGGACCGCAAGGATGCAGTCGTCGTCGGCGGCGAGGTCTGGGGCCGAGAGGGCGTGCCACGCCGCATCGACCTGCTGGCCCAGGCCGTCGCCGACGCCTGGTCGCCTTCTCATGTTGCTGATCTCGACATGTCCTACGAGGCGACGCTCGGCCCAGCCTTCGATCCGCTGCAGATCGCCGGGCAGTTGGCGGCGCAGGCTCTGGCGGGCGAGGCCAATCCCATGGGAGCCGAGGAACTCGCCCTGCGCATCATGAAGGGGACCGTCACGGTCGTCGACGTCAGTCGACCCGGCAGGCCCGGACCGTGGCCGGCAGCGACGTTGCGGATTCCCCTGGAAGCGTTGCGGGAGAGGATCGGAGACCTGCCGCGTGACAAAACGGTCGTCGTCGTCAGCCAGACCGGACAGCGCGCCTACCAGGCGTACAGAATCCTGAAGCAGCGCGGCATCGATGATGTCCGTCACCTCGACGGTGGCGCCATGTCGTATGCGCTCACCCTGGACTGACCGGCGCGCCGTCTGCGAGCAGCCGGTGATCACAGAGCGCCAAGCGGTGCGGTCGTGTTGGGGGGCCGTGGTCGCCGGAGGGCTGGGCGCTGTGAAGGCGCTACTGACGCCGTCGTACAGTACATCGCGAGTTGATTGCAAGCGTCCTCTTAGGGTGAGATAAGAAGAGACCTACAATGTAGGTGAGGCCCCATCTCAGAAGGGTAAGGACGAGAGGATAATAGGTTGGAAAAAAATTGTGTAATTCTTTTTTGTTGTAGTACTTCTATGATCAA
>CAJBHN010000950.1 GCA_903952805.1 uncultured Myxococcales bacterium
AACAAGAGGGCGCGAAGCGCGTCACGAGGGCAGCGAGTGGGAACCACGCCGCCCCGGGGCCCGAAGGGTTCCCCTGTGGGCGAGGGACAAGGTGCATCCCAAAGCTTTTGGTCTTCGCCCACACCGTGGGCAAAGATCAAAGAGACCTCGAGATCAGAAGCCGACGGATTCGACGTTTTCGGCGGGTTCGCTGCCGGGGTCGACGATGACGCTGCGGCCGCTGACGGCCACCACCGTGCCCGACAAGCTGCCGCCGCTCTTGAGGTTCATCATGACCTTTTGACCGGCTTTGGGGCGCGTGGCCCGAACCACGGTCACCCTCACCCGGCTGGCTACGGCGCCGTCGACGACCTTGCCGATGACCTCGCCCGCGCGCACCACGGCGCCGGGCACGACGGCAAAGCCGGTCAGCACCCCATCCATCGACGACGTCACCGGTGGCGCGTTTTGTCCGCCTTCCAGGGCCGCCAACTTCTGCCTGGCCTGCTTGAGGTCCCGTTTGGCCTCCTCGCCTTCGACATTTTCGAGGCTGGCGATGCGGTCTTGCAGGGTCGCCAGTTCCGAGGCGTCGGCGCCAGACTCAAAGGTGACGATGATGGTGCCCTTTTGGATGGCGGCGCCGTCGGCGAGAGCGGTCTTGACACGGCCGCCGGTCCGGCTGCGGAGGGACTCGGTCTGCCCAGCGTCGACGCTGGCGGGGAAGGGGCCAACGGCGCTGGTCGATGCCTTCCGCGTGCGGTTGCCGGTGCCCTCGTCAGGTGGCGGTTCGTCGTCCTCGGCGATGTCCACGGCGGCCACAGCGGCCACAGCGGCCACCGGTTCCGCAGGCGTTGACGGCGCCGACGGCATGGGCGCGGCAGCGGCCGCTGCAGGAGGCTCCACCGGGGCCGTGGCGACGGCGTCGGCAGGTGGTGGTGTGGTCTCTGGCGGGGCCGACGCCGCAGGAGGCGGCACCGTGGTCGGCAGTGGCGCAGGCGTCGGCAGTGGCGCAGGCGTCGGCGGTGGCGGCGTCGCCACGGCCACAGCCGGCGCGGCAGCGGGAGGCGCAGTGGCCATCAGCGCCGCCGACGCCGCCCCGCCCAACAGCAGCGAACCAAGCAGGCCTCCCAGGTACCAGGTCGCCAGCACTCGTCCCGCAGGTGCGGGCGATGGTGCCTGCGCCGCCGCAGGCACCATCGCCTGAAGCGCGGGCATCGGCGGCAGCGACGCCATCAGCGGCGACGGTGACATCGGCGACGGCACCGGCGGCAGACTGAAGGTCGCCGTCGGTGGTTCGAAGTTGCCAGCGGATTGCGGCGGTGCTGCGCGACGGGGGCGCAGCGGGCCCCCTTTTTGCGTGAAGCGCAGCGTGCAGCCACAAATGCGGATTTCGTCGCCGTCATACAGGTCGGTCTTTTGCACCAACTCGCCGTTGACGAGCGTGCCGTGCGGCTTTCGCAGTCGACGATGAGATAGCGGTCACCCTGACCGATGATTTTGGCATGGGTCTTTGAGACCCCCGGCTCCGTCGCCAGGGCCATGTCGTGCTCGTCGCTGCGGCCGATCGTGAACGTGCCCGCCGACAAGTCCCATGACCGACCCGCCGCCGTGCCGGTGATGCACGCCAGCTGACCGCTCACCAGGTTGGGCAGGGTGAACATCACGGTTTTTTCTGCGCTGCTCATCGAGTCAACTCCTGGCTGCAGAGCCTACCAACGCCTTGGGCCAGGAAGCGATCTGCCCGTCATGAATCCCTACAGGTCGTCCTCGACAGCGATGCCGCGACCCTCGCCATCAAGCTTGGAGGTGGCGCCATCGACGTCGACGTCGGCCGGGGCCGGACCGCCCTTGTTCTTGTCATCGTTGGTTGAAGACGGCCTCTTGCTGGGCTTGGCGACGTCGACGGTCTGGCTGAGCCCCAGGCGAGGCACCAGTTCGATCTCGGCGATGTGCGTGTTGTCCCTTTTGTCGCCCAGGTAGACGCTTTCGACGCGGACCTCCAGTTCGACCACGCCGCGCTTGTTGAGCGGCACGTAGGTCACCTGGGGGCGGTTTTCGCAGTCGAACTCGATCCGGTCACCGAGGGCGTCGATGCCCAGGCTGGCGAAGTCGAAGCCAGCGGCGCTGTCTCCCATGTCGGCTTCGGTCTTGGCTTCAATGCTGCCCCGGTGGACCCGGTTGCCGTCGAAGAACGCCCGCTGGTTGGCGCCGTCGCCGCAGAAGATGCCCACCGCACCGATGTCGACGGCATGGTCAAGCCGGACGGTGATGAACTGCCCGATGCCCGTCCCCTCCGCCCCCTCGGCCCACGATGTGGCCAGGTCGTTGTCGAAGGCCTGCTGGGGACCGTTGGCGCGGCCCAGTGACGACGACGCCGTCACCGACTTCGGCGTCACGCTCGCCTTCTTGTCGCCGTGAAAGTGCAGGTCTTCGCCCCAGGTCCAGGCGAGCTGCTTTCCCCCCGTCAACAAAACACCAAGCTTGCGCCCAGAGATGCGCACCTTGTCGCACAGGGTCTGGTCGAGCTGGACGTGAAAGACCGGCTTCATGGCCTGGCCCTTGCCCGCAAAGACCACCACCCCCGAACTCTGGTTGGTGGTGGCGAGGTTTTCCCGATAGCAGGCGACGGTCTCGTCGCGGCCGTCACCGTCGAGGTCACCAGTGCTCATATCGGTGACAACCCAGGCGGTGCCGAGGGCCGTCATCCAGGGCCCGCTGTCGGAGGAAGACACTGCGGCTCCAGCGTCAAAAGACGCCAGCACCAGCATCAACGGCAACCCACGC
>CAJBHN010000951.1 GCA_903952805.1 uncultured Myxococcales bacterium
CCCCGGGCGTCGGATCGTCGATATCGGGCACGCGCTGGGTGATGATCCCCAACAGCGAGTCGTCGCGTATCGCTTCTTCAATGAGGCGGATGGCCTTGGGCCGCACGATGGTGATCGGCAGGACCGCACCGGGAAAGAGAACGCTGTTATGCAAGGGCAGGATCGGCAGCTCGCCCGGCAAATCGTTCACGCTGAATGCAGGCCGGCTGATTGTCTTTTTCGTCGTCGTCATCCGGCTTCTCCTTCGGTGTGCGACTCAAGCAGAAGCTTTCGCTCGGCTTGCCGCACACGGACATCGGTGAGTCGCTGCCGCGCCCGCGCATGCGCGGCGCCGAGAGGATCGTTCGCGGTCGCCTGCACGAGCTTCTCAGTGACATCGATCAGTCGACTGAGCCAGGCGGTCTCCTGGACCGTCGTCGAACCGAGCCGAGCCAACCATTTTTCCCCGCAAGCGGCCGCTTGCTCAAGCGCCCATACTGGCTGCTCAGACTGGCTCGCCATACGCCGCAGTGTCATGAACTGGGCCGTCGCATGGAACGCGACCCGCGTCGGGTCGGTGGCGGCGTTCCGTTGTGCGAGTTGCCGATGGGCGCAGGAGAGCGACCATAGGGCGTGCATCTGTCCCGGCAGCGCCCGCGTCGCCGATTCGAGGTGCGACGCCGCCTCCCAGAGGTCCGCCTTCGATTCGAACCGCGCCTTGCCGCGGGCATCGTCCACCAGCCGCTGTCCAAGTATCAGTCGAGCTTCCGGGGCGTTACCCGCCAAGCGTACGATCCGTCGCAGGGCGTTGGCGGCAGCTGCCCGGTACTGCCGCCATTCATCGGCGTCGCCGCCCGCGGCCGCGAGGGCGTCGCAGACCTCAACGAAAAGTTCCTCGGTCGCTCTCGCCGACGCCCGTTCGTCGTTGCTGCCGACGGTGAGTTCCTCGCTCCCGTCGTCGTCCAGGTCGATCAGGACAGCCAATCGCGCGTGGGCCTCACGCAGCGCTCTGAGGGCGTCGCTGCCCGTGCCGCAGGCGCCCCCGCGCACTGCGACGAGCAACGCGCGGGCGACGGTGCGGCGCGCGTCAACGGAGGCGCGACCATGCGGACGAAATGACTCGACGTAGGCCGAGCGGGCCGCGGCGAGCTGCGCGAGGAGGTGTGGGCGACGCCATCCTTCGAAGACGTCGCGCGCGTGAAGACAGGCAGGCGTGTCGACCTCGTTGGCGAAGCCGAACACCGCAACGAGGTTGCCCTCGGCGTCAAGCTCAGCGGTGGCACGGTCAAGTTCGTGCTCGACATGAAATACGAACGACGCGCCGCGCAGCGCGCGCGGCACGTGGTTGGCGATGCAGTGATGCATGCGCTGGCCCTCCTCGACGAGCTCGAGATCGGTAGTCAGCAGTCGGACTCCAGCTGCCGACGGCGGTGACCACGGCGGCGAAGGGAAGGTCCGCACCACGGGTGCGCCCCGCAGGAGGCGCGAGCCGAACACCGCGGCGCGCAGCAGATTGCCCGCATCCGAACCGACGGTCCGCCGTTCAAGGTCGCCGATGCCGACACGCGCGAGGGCGTGCGCCAAGCGCGCGACCGCAGACTCGGGGCTGCTCGTCGGCGTGTCAGCCTCGATGGCCCCGAGAGCATCAAGGATCGCGCGTTCGGTGGCCAACTGGGTGGCTGCCAGCCAGACCGGCGCCACACCCGCGCGGGTCGCGGCAAGGAGCAGGTCAAGGTGCAGGTCGCTCTCGACCGGGCAGACGAGGGGGACATGCCGCAGCGACCAGAGCGCGTCGGGTCGGCTGGCGAAACGTTCAAGGCTGACGTTGCGCGCGCGCATGTCGCGTCCGGTGGCCGAAAAGGCGCGGCGCCAGCCCCGCAGCGCGTCGCACGTTGGCGCGAGCACGGCGAACCAGGCCGCAGCCTCAAAACGGGTGATGTCGTCCAGTACATGGGCGTCGTCGTAGGTCTTCGACGCGTAGACGACAGGGGCCGCGCCGTGGCGTCGAACCGCGTCCTCGACGGCGAGCAGGCGGGGGCAGCGTTGGAGCGCGGCGGCGCGCAGGGAGGCGAAAATCGCCAACGGCCACGGCGACAGCCCGTTGCGCACATCGACCCGGCGTCCGTCGAAGAGGGCACCGACGTCGGCGGGCCGCAGCCGCTTTACCCGGCGCGGCGCCACCGACAGGTGCTCGACGTAGCGCGCTGCAAGCAGGATCCCCCGCGGACCGGGTGGGAATGTGCGCCGCGCGTGGCCGAGGACGTCGACGCCAAAGCCGTCGACGCCGGGGACGATGGTGGCCACCATCTCGCCGTCGCCGTCGCGGAGCGCGCCGTCGGCGGCTGACCGTGCAGCAGGCAGGCGCAGCGAGGCCATCGGCGTCGGCGCGGGCTCCAGCCCGGCGTGGCGACGTAGCGCGAAGTGAACCAGCCCGACGGCGGTCGTCCAACCGTCGGCGCCGCGCACCGCACCTGCGCGACCGGGGAACACGATGGGGACATCAATGGCGACCGGACGCTCGAAGATCTCGGTGGCGCACCGACGCAGCCCGGCGGCCGGCGTGCCGCCGCCGGTGAGGACGACCGCAGACTGGTCGTCGGTGCCGGCCTTCGCGGCGACGTGGTGCAACATCTCCAGCCGGTCGACCAGATCCTGCGCGAGGATGTCGGCGACCAGGGAGCGGTCGCCCGGCGCCTCGTCCAGGTCGATCGACCGCTTGAGCCGCTCGGCGTCAACGACGCTGATGCCCAGCTTCGAGGCGAGGGCGGTAGTGGCCGCGTGGGCGCCGGCAATGCGGTCGTCGATACACACGATCGCGCCGTTCTGCGCGACGACGCAGGCGGTGCGGAGCGCACCGAACACGCCGAGGACGAGACGGCGGTCCGCCAGCGTTCCGTCGGTCACCCCTAGCAACGCGGCGTACGTGTCGAGCACGGCTTCGCGGACGCGCAGGCCGGCGCCCTCGACGACCCGCAGCTTGTGCGCGAGCGTGGCGCGGTCGACCGTCCCGGCGAGGCGCCGGCGGCCCCAGCGATCCTCACCGCCCGGCAGCTCCTGCAGCAGCGCCTCCCCCGACGGCAGCTCGGCGATCAGACGCTCCCACGACGGCAGGTCGTCGTCCCCCGATGCGCCTGCACCGGCGGTATCGCGCTCCGCCTGAAGTGGGGAGGTCGACGCCGGAGCGACGTGGCGACGGCGAGCCCACCAGCCCCGCAGTCGATCGTGCCAGCACATCAACGAAGGCGCCGGCGGCTCGGCAATGGCCTCCGACGACTGGTCCGGGGACACACGCCCCACGCGCAGCAGACCGCTGCCGCGAACGCCGAGGATGACGTCACGGATGGGTACCCCCGCACGCAGCTCGACCCGACGCACCAGCGCTCGCAGCTCTCGCTGGGTGGCCGCGGTTCCCTCCGGCCGTGGCGCCTCCTCGGTGGCCAGCAGCACCGGCCCCAGCGGCCCCTGGCGCACGACGATGAGCCGGATCATCGCGAAGCCGAGGTCTAGTCCGGCGATGACCTCCGAAGTCTGCTGCACCGCGTCCTCCCTGCAGCGGCCATAAAGCGCGACTGCCCGTCATGTCGGTACCACGGCAAAACGACGGACGGAAAAGACAGAGCGTCGCGGACAGAAAAGACAGGGCCCACTCGCACCCAAAGCGAACTTCTGTGAAGTCGATGAGGGACTGGAGCACTGAGATGCCGGTTGGAGTGAGGTAGCCACCGGCGGTCGCGACACAGGGAAGGGCCTCCGCAAGTGAAGCTGACCCGACAAGGACGGGAGCCTCGTCGTTCGCGACGCGCACCCCGAGCACCTTCATTCGTCTTGTGGGCGCAATCGTCCCTATTGGGCCCCCGCCCTATTGGGCGGGGGCGGGGGTGGTTGCTTTGCGGGCCTTGATCCAGACAAAAATCGCACACGTGCCATGGAGAGAGTTGCGGTCACGACCTCCGAGTTCGGGCCTTCGAGGGCGACATCAGGGCTCTGACGTCGTGGCGATCTTGAACGCGGTTGGCTGCCCGCGGTCATCGGTATGAACCACCTTCTGCGTGCGGCGGAAGTCGA
>CAJBHN010000952.1 GCA_903952805.1 uncultured Myxococcales bacterium
ATGGGCGTCATCGTCGTCAGCGTCGTCGTCGTCGGCGTCGTCGTCGTCGTCGTTGTCGTGACCGGCGAGTGCTCGGGCATCACGGACCCGAGCCGCAGGTCATGGGTTGCCGCCGGGGGCGGTCGCCCTCGGTCACGGATTGCAGCCGCCGGAGGTGAACAAGCCGATGGGGTTGCCGGCGCCCCTGCCGCAGGCGGTGCCGTTGGCGTTGACGCTGATGCAGCAGGCCTGGCCGGTCAGCAGCCCAGCGGCGTTGCGGGCGCAGGGGTTGTTGACCGGGCAGGTGAAGTTGTCGGCCAGCATCGCCCGGGTGCATTGATTCCACACCTCGAGGCTCTCGGTCTCCAGGCCACACAACGTGGGTCGCAGCGACAAGCTGTAGCTGCCTTCAGCGCCAGCGGAGTAGCTGATGGCGCCCACGACGGTGCGGGTGCCGATTTCCTCGGGGAACAGCTCGATGCGCGAACGGGTTCTGCTGCCGCCGTCGTCGTCGTTGGCCACCGTCAAGGCGCACACGGCATCGTCGTCGAGCACCCCGAGGAAGGGGTCAAAGTCGACGGCGGTCATCGTGATCTCCAGCGTGGCGGGGGGCGGGGTGGTGTCGGCCACCAGCGCGTCGAGGGCATCGAGGTCGCTGCGGCGGATGATGAAGCCGTCGATGGCGTGGTCGCCGCTTTCCTGCAGGCCCGAGATGGGGTCGTAGACGCGGTCGTTGGTCAGGTTGAGGGTCAGGCCGCCGACGTCGGCAAAGGCGCCCACGGTGGCTGCGCCGACGAAGGTATCGCACACGTCGCCCACGTACTCACATTGGGTGGTGACGTCGTCGCAGACCTGAAATGCGCGGCAGCCGTCGATGCAGGACTCGCCTTCGCCTTCGCCTTCGCCTTCGCCTTCGCCTTCGCCTTCGCCTTCGCCTTCGCCTTCGCCCTCGCCTTCGCCTTCGCCTTCGCCTTCGCCTTCGCCTTCGCCTTCGCCTTCGCCTTCGCCCTCGCCGACAGGGATCGGCCGGCGTTCGTCCTCGACGCAGCGCTGGTCGACGCACAAATCACCGGCGTCGCAGTCAGCCGACACCTGGCACTCGTCGCCCAGCGTCGTGGGGCAAGCCGCGAGCCACAGCATGGTCGCCAGCAGCGTGACGAAGTTCAGGGTGGGGGAAACGGACTGAAGATGACGACGGGCCATGCCGGGACCGTAGCAGGCGGCTCGAGGGAGATCACGGCGGGTTTTGTCGACGTCGGATCGGCCCGGGGCCTCAAAACTGCCAGCCGAGCTCCACGTCGAGGCCGTAGGTCCAGGCGTTCTGCAGACCGATGGATGTGTAGCGATTGCCGCTGCTGTCTGGCGTCACCACGTCGTCAGGCGAGAAGGCGACTCGAAAAGCCCGCTGGGCGCCGACGTTGACAAACATGATCGGCAGCAGTTGCACCCGCCCGCCGACAAAGACGATCTCGTTGTCGCTGTTGAAGCTGCCCAGGTGCTTCAAGTCGGCAGCCTCGAAGTTGCGAAAATGGTAGGTGCCAAAGAGCTGCAGCAGGCCAAGGCCCTTGGTCTCCAGGTGCAGCGCCAGGTTCTTGCCGCGCACGGGGTTGTCGCTGCCGAGGGGGTAGGCATCTTCGAAGGCGACCGTGGCGCCGATGACGTCGACAAACGCATAGCTGAGTTCGGCGGCATAGCCGACGCGCCAGGGGTCGGAGGCCTGATCGGCGAGATAGCGGATCTTGGTGGGGAGGGTGATGCGGTTGGCGTTGAAGCCAAATTGGAAGCGGTCCACCTCGTACATGGTGTTCCAATACGAGGGCAGGTAGGTCGGCGCGAAGGTGCGCGCCTCGAGCCGGGCCCGCAGGCCGTGGGCCGCCTTCTGTTGGCGGGCCTTGCGACCGGCCCGTGTTTCATCGTCCTCGTCGTCCATGGCGCGCACGGGGGTCTCGCCAAAGCTCACGCGCAGCAGGCCGCCGACGGTGGCGCCACCACCAGAGAAGGGGCCAAAGGCAGCGGCGGTTGACGAGTCGCCGGGGAAAACGAGGTGCGAATAGTCGCCGTAGACTTTGAGGTCGAGCACGCTGCCGACCTTCAAGACCTTCACTTCGGTATCGACGCCGATGCCCTGCACGACGTCGCCGATGGGGTTGTTGCGGTTCTTCCACGTGAGCTGGTTGGCGGCGTCGACGATGAGTTGGGTGCGTTGGTCGGCGGGGTTTTGGCGGGTCTGCAGGCCGGTGGGGCTGTTGAGGTCGGTGACATAGGAAAAGCCGATGGACCACGACCGGGCCAGCACGGCCAACGCGCTGTTGTCGGCGGCGACGGGGACGAAGGCGTTGACGATGGCGAGGGGTTTGATGAAGACCAGGCCACCCAGCAGGCGAGGCAGGGGAAAGGGGCCGGCCATCAATTCCACGCCACCATAGGCGCCGTAGCCGTCGACCTGGGCAAAGAGGTTGTCCTCGTCGAGGTCGAGATTGGGATTGTAGCGACGCACCAATTGGCCATGACCGATGGTGCTGGCGTGGACGCGGTTGAGGTCGACGTAGAGCTGGTCTTCCTTCTTGCCCCAGCTCACGTAGCGCAGGGGCCGCACGATGTCCTCGAGCTGGTCCCAATCCTCGGTGCGAAAGCGGCCAGCATTCCCGGTGGCGTCGCCGACGGGGTCGCCACCGAGCAGGTCGATGCCCTTGAAGCGCAACAGCTCAAAGCGCAACGGCGCTCCCAGCCCCAGCTCGAATTTGCCAAACTGCAGGTTGAGGTCGGGGCGGACGACGGCGTAGGCGACGTCGTCGATGACATTGACGCCGAGGCCGACGCCAAAGCTGGTGCGGCTGTTGATCAACACCACATCGCCCAGGCTGGTCAGCTCTCCCTTCAACAACGGCACGCCGCGCTCGACGGTCACCTCAGTGCAGGGGGACTCGCCAGGAGCGAGCTGCGCCCCGGTCTTTGGCTGCTCGCCGTGGGCACACGGTCTGGGCGGTGGGGCGGCGACACAGCTGGGCTGACCTGCCTTCATCGAGGGCGTTTCGCCAGCGGCACAGACCCGCGTCGTGGTCGACGGCGCGGTCGACGGCGTGGTCGACGGCGTGGTCGACGGCGTGGTCGGCGTCGTCGCGGTCGTCGGCGTGGTCGGCGTCGTCGCGGTCGTCGGCGTCGTCGTCGTCGACGCAAACGGGGGTGGCAGCCGCAGCGTGGGTGGGGCGGGGATGGGCAGGCCGTCGGTGCCGGTGTCGCAAGCCACGACGAGGACAGCCGGGGTGGCAGCAGGGGGAGCGTCACGGCGCACAATGACGTCGCGGGTGTAGCCGCAGGCGTCGGTGGTTGCTTGGCCGTCGGGCCGACGGCGTGGCGAGCGCAGTTCGGCGATGGTCCAGGCGCCGATGGCCTCCACCTCCACCTCCACCTCCACCTTCACCTCGATGTCGTCGTCGGCGGCGGCAGCTGGGGCCGGGGTCGGTTCCGGCGTGCCCTGGGCCTGGGCGCCGAGGCCGAACAGGAGGGTCGTGGCCAGCAACGCGGGAGTCTGGTGGAAGCGCATGCCAGACGGTTGAACAACGGCCCCTGCGGGCGCAAGCGGTCCCCCGACCCATCGGCGTTGATGTGGGGTTTCTGACTACATCCAACGAGCGGTCAGCGCGTCGTCACGCGCCGTCACGCGTCGGCGAGGCGGGCGAGGGTGCGCTCCAGCCGCCGCAGCTTGTCTCGCAGCGGGACGGCCGCGTCGGGCTGGGCGGCGGGCAGATGACGGCCATCGGCAAAGTCGGCGGCGTGCAGTTCAAAGACCAGCGGCCAGTGGGCCGGCCGCGGCGTGTGCAGGGCCAGGGTGGTGAGGGCGTCGGCGGCGGCGTCGGGCAACAGCGCCAGCGTCGTGCCCGTCCAGGGCAGGCCCCAGGCGGTGCTGATGGGATACTCGCGCAGGGGGGCCGGTGGCTGGGCAAACAGCGGCGAGAAGGCCCGCCACGCCCCCGGCTGTGACGAAGACACCCCGCCGCCCAGCCGGGTCCGCCAGCGCACCAGGGTTCGGGCGGCAAGGTAGGTCGGCGACGGCAGCGCGCTGGAGCTCCACTGAAATCCGGTAGCGACCAGGGCCTGCCACAGGGTCTCGCTCGTCGTGTAGCCCGGGGCCCGAAAGCCGGTGGGCACCCGACCGGTGACGGCGGCGATGGCGTCACGCGATGCGGCCAGGTCGGCCGCCAGCCGTGCCGCTGGCCAGCGGGCCAGGTCGTAGGCGTGGCTGAACGAGTGGCTCATGACGTCGTGGCCAGCGGCGGCGGCCTGTTCAATCAAGCGGGCGAAGCCGGGCCGCCGCAAGTCCCTGGCGACGACAAAGAGTGTGGCCCGCACGTCGAGCCGCGCACAGACGTCGAGGAAGCGGGGCAGGCCGTCGGCCAGCAGGGGGTCGTCGTCGTCGTCGTCGTCGTCGTCGCGCGTGCCGTGGATGGCGCGGTAGCACCAGGCCCCGTCGAGGTCGATGGTGACACATCGTGGTCGCAGGGGCTCTCTGACCATGAGCTCAGCCCACGGTGGCGGCGCGCTGACCGTCGTCGCGGGGCAAGTAGCCCAGGCGGGCGGCGGCGGCGGCGACCACCAACATCACGGCCACGATGGCGAACACCGGGTCGGTGGTGTGCCACACCAGGGGCGCCAACAGGGCGCTGCTGACGACGAGGCGCACCACGTTGAACGCCGGTCGACGCAGCACGAACAAGCCCAGGGCCTCGTTGAGCGCCAGCGGAATGCCAAACATGCACGAGCGCAGCACGGCGTCCTGGTTTTGTTGCACCAGGCCCCACTCGGTCCACAAGATGTCCACCAGCACCAAGACGGTGGTGATGGCAAAGACCAGCACGCCGCCGGCCGCGGCGTCTTTGGCCACCATGGCGAGGTGATGGAAGTCGTGGACGAAGAGGTCGATCAAGGCCTCGAGGGCGGTGTTCAAGATCTCGGCGAAAAACACGATGCTGACGGCGAACAACAACGACACCCGCACGCTGAGGTCCAGCGGCAGCGCCATGCCGACGATGGCGACCATCAGCCCGGCCACGACGTGGACCTTCATGTTGCGTTGGGTGGCCATCGTGCGCAGCACGCCATCGAAGGCGACGCGAAACGATGACACCAGGCCCCGGTCGGGGGCGACCACGTCGGCGGTGCCGGGTGGCATCGAGTCTCGACGCAGATCCGTACGGGATCCGCGCTGCTGGCGGTCCCGGGACGACGGCGGTGGGTCGGCGCTGGTCGTCATCAGCGGGTCAGCTCAGACCCTCAAAGAGTTCCAGGCTGGGGGCGGCTGCCTGGGTGCTGAGCTGGTGGTCGGCCAGGAATTGTTCCATGCGCTTGAGCAGCTCGGCCTGTTCAAAGCGGGAAAAGCTGGCCCAGGCGGCCTTGTCGTCGCGCAACACCGCGGTGGCCCGCGACAGGGCGCCAGCACCCGTGACGGCGTCGACGAGGTGTTCCTTCAGGGCGCCCCGTTGGCGGGCGATGAACTTGTGCAGCACCTCCGTGGACCAGGCGGTGTCCACCGGCGTGATGCGCACGAAGCGACCGGGGTAGCGAGCCAGGCGCTCGCGCACCTCTCGTTCATCGTCAAAGCCGTCGACGACGGAGACGACCTCGCCGCTGTCCTGGTCGAGGTGGCTTTCGCTGCCGGCATCACGAAAGGCGATTTCCAGATCAGCCCAGTCGATATCGAGGGTGCGCATGGCGCCATGGTGGATCTGTCCGGGCTGGAGATCAAAAACTCTGTCGCGGGCCCCGCCGCCGCTGCCTGCGGCTGCGACGAGGTGCCGCTGTGCGGTTTCGCCAGCCGACCATCCCCTTGCGCCGCCGCTGTAAAAATGAGAAGCATTCTCAGGATGGCTGTTCGCAGGTGGGTTCTTGTCCCACTCGTGCCCCCCGGCACCAGCCACCACGAGGCGTCGCCATGGTCAGCGCTGCAAACCGAGTGAACCGCCTGCACCAGCAGCCCCCCGGCCGCCCCGTTGTCATCGACCACATCGACGGCGTGTTGGACGCCACGGGCTTGCGCTTGATGGAGCTTGGCCTGGTGCCGGGCGCGACGGTGACGGTGACCCGGGTGGCGCCGTTGGGGGACCCGCTGGAGCTGTCGGTCCTTGGGACCCGGGTGTGTGTGCGCAAGCAGGCGGCCAGCGCCTTCGTCGTCATCGCGTCGTCGGCGTCGTCGGCGACAGCCGTCGCCGGAGCGGCCCCATGAGCAGCGCTCCCCACGGCGACCGGGTCGTCCGACGGATTGTCCTCATCGGCAATCCCAACTGCGGCAAGACCACGCTGTTCAACGCGCTGACGGGGTTGTCGGCCAAGACGGGCAACTATCCGGGCATCACCGTCGAGCATCGGGTCGGGCTGGCCAGGCTCGCCGAGGGGATGAGCGTCAGCGTCATCGACGTGCCCGGCACCTACTCGTTGGTGCCCCGCAGCGATGACGAAGCGGTCGCGGTGCGGGTGTTGCTGGGGGACCTGCCCGGTCAGACCCGCCCCGACCTGGTGGTCGCCGTCGTCGACGCCACCCAGCTCGAACGCAACCTGTACCTCGTGGCCCAGCTGCGCGAGCTGCCGCTGCCGTTGATCGTGGCGCTGACGATGACCGACGTCATCGCCAGCGACGGCGGCGCCTGCGACGTCGCCGCCTTGCAGCAGCGGTTGGCGGTGCCGGTGGTGGCCGCCCCCGCCGTCGCTGGCGGAGCCTTCGCCCTCAAGGCGTTGCTCGCGGCGGAGCTCACCACGCCGAGCCGTCGCCTCGCGCTGAATGTGGCCCGCAGCGACGTGGACGACCCCGTGGTGGCGGCCGAGGTCCGCCGCGCCACCGACGTCGCCGACACGGTTGGCCGAGCGATGGCCCTGCGCGCCGGCATGGCGCCAGAAGCCGCCGCCGCCTTCGGGCAGTTGGCCCTGCAGCGCTCGTTGACCGCGACCGAGACCGCCATGCCCATCGTCGACGACAGCGCCCCCGGCCTGTTGGCGGCGGTGCCGGCCCCGCTGCGTGCCGAGGCGGCGGCCCGGGCGGTGCAGGCCCGCCAGCAGCGGGCCCGCTCGTGGGCGCGGGACATCGTGACGCAGGCGTCGGCGGCCGAGCCCAGGTCGTTGGCCTTTACCCGTCGCCTCGACGCTGTGGCCCTGCATCCGGTGGCCGGGCCCCTGCTGTTGGTGGCGGTGTTTGGCGTCTTGTTTCAGGCCCTGTTTTCGTGGGCGACGCCGCTGATGGACCTCATCGACGGGTTGGTGGGCACGGCGTCTGATGCGGCCCGCGCCGTGTTGCCGCAGTCGATGCCGCTGCTGTCGTCGTTGGTGACCGACGGCATCATCGCCGGCGTCGGCAACGTCGTCGTCTTTGTGCCGCAGATCGCCATCTTGTTTCTGTTTCTCGCTGTGCTCGAAGACACGGGGTACCTGGCCCGCGCGGCGTTTCTGCTCGACCGCATCATGCAAGGGGTCGGTCTGCATGGCCGGGCCTTCGTGCCGATGTTGTCCGGCTTTGCGTGTGCGGTGCCCGCCATCTTGGCCACCCGCACCATCGAAAACACCAAGGATCGCCTCGTCACCATTTTGGTGACGCCGTTGGTGTCGTGCTCGGCCCGCTTGCCGGTCTACGCGCTCATGGTAGCCACCGTCTTTGCCGGCGTCGACCCCGTCTTTGGCATCATCGAGCCCGGCGCCCTCGTCATGGTGTCGATGTACACGCTGTCGATGGTGGCGGCGGTGGCGATGGCGGCCATCTTCAAGCGCACCATCCTGCGCTCGCCGACGCCGCCGTTGGTGTTGGAGCTGCCCCCCTATCGGGTCCCGCGGGCCCTGCAGATCTACAAGGCCGTCAGTGCGCGGGTGACGACGTTTCTGAAAGAAGCCGGTACGGTCATCCTCGCCATCACCGTGGTGCTGTGGGGCCTGTTGACCTTCCCCATCGACCACGACGTCAAAGACGCCCGCGACCGGGCCATCAAGGCCACCGAGCTGCAGCTCCCCGCGGGTGCCGAGCGCGACGCCGAGCTGCGGGCCATCCGCAATGGTGCCGGCGTGGCCCTCGTCGAGCACAGCCTCGCCGGTCGCCTGGGCCACGCGATGGAGCCCTTCATCGCGCCGCTGGGCTTTGACTGGAAGATCGGCATTGGCATCGTCGCCAGCTTTGCCGCCCGCGAGGTCTTTGTCTCGACGCTGGGCATCGTCTACGGGCTGGGCGAGGCCCAGGACGAATCGTCGACGTCGTTGCGCGACGCCATGCGCCACGACACCCGCCCGGATGGCACGCCGCTGTACACGCCGCTGTCGGGCCTGAGCCTGCTGGTGTTCTTTGTGTTGGCCATGCAGTGCATGAGCACCCTGGCGGCGGTGAAGCGCGAGACCCGCTCGTGGCGCTGGCCCCTGTTTCAGTTTGGCTACATGACGGCGCTGGCCCTGGCGGCATCGCTGCTGGTCTACCAGGTGGGCCGACTGCTGGGCGTGCAGTGATGACCGACGTCGCCGACACCGCCGGCCTCGTTGGCATCGTCGACGTCGTCGTGGTGCTCACGGTGGTGGCCGTGGCCATCGCCTGGTTGGTCAGCCGCTTCGTGCACACAAAAACCAGCAGCAGCAGCAGCGGCACCGTCGTCGTCGGCGCCAGCCTGCAGCGGGGCCTCGACCGGGCTGCTCGCAACAAGAGCCGCCAGCGCTGAGCGACGACGAAAAAGAAGTCGTCGTCGTCGTCGTCGTCAAAACGCCGTGCCGCACACCGGTTGGGACGCTCCCCCCGCGCCAACCACCTGTACGCCCACCGTGATGCTCGACGTCGCCGCTGGTCCGCAGGCGTCGCCGCGGTGGCCGTCGAAGTCGGCGCGGACGCCATCGACGTCGACGGGGGCGGCGCCGGCAAACGACGCCCACACCGCGCTGATGGCCTCCTCGGCCTGCAGCTCGAAGTAGACCTCATACAGCTCGCCAGCGGGGCAGGCCGCCGAGGGGCCGACGCGGAAGCCATCGGCGTAGACGACCACGGGACCGTCGGCGCTGGCGTCGTCAAAGACGTCGTTGAAGCAGCCCTCGCCTTCGCCCTCGCCTTCGCCCTCGCCTTCGCCCTCGCCGACGGTCTCGCCCTCGCAGGCGGGCAGGGCTGCAACGATCCCCAGGGCGGTGACGACGACGGCGATGCTGCGCATGCCGTGTAGGTAGGGGCCCCTCTGCTGCCGTGCAAGACCCGGCGAGCTGGTGGCTATTGGGCGGCCAACCGGTCGACGTCGTCGGTGTGGTCGCTCCACTCCGGGTCGGTGCGCACGTCCCAGGCCCTGGCATCGTTGGTGTCGTTGTCGTTGTCGTTGTCGTTGTCGTTGTCGTTGTTTGCGCGCCCGCCGCACCCACACGATATCGGCCGCTCGCGCCGAAGCTGGTTGGCGCGCAGCATGATCTCGAGGTCGTCCCACAGTTCCGAGTCCCCACCGGCCAGTTTCAGGGCCAGCACGATGCGAAAGTATTCCTGGCCCTGCAGGCTGATGAAGCGCTGGCAGCCGAAGTGCCGGCTGCCCTGCAGCAGACCCTCATCGACGAGCAGGTCCAGCAACCCGCCGATGGTGCGATGGGTGATGTCTTTGTCGCCGTCATGAAGGCGTCCGCCGGCCTCGACCACCGGACGGACCCGCTCCAGCAGGATCGTCAGCGGGGCCAGGGGTTCGGGGTCGATGTCGGTGATGAATTCCTGGCGCACCTGGGGTCGCAGGGCCGCGATGTAGCGGGGCCACAATTCCTCGTCGTCGACGGTGACCAGCCAGTCGCCGCCGCCGTCGTGGTCGGGGTCGAAGTACAGCTCGGTCAGGTCGGCCATGATGGCCGCCGCGTTGTCAAAGAGCTCGATGGCGGGGGCGGTGTCGACGGGACGGGCCTTCAGATGCTGGAGCTGCGCCTCGGCATGGCTGGCCCGAAATCTGTCGCCCGGGTGGGTGCTGTCGGTGGGGGTGAGGCCCCTGGCGGGCCGCATCTCAAAGCCGTCGGCGTCGGCTTGTTCGACGGCCCGCTGCAAGCGCCCGTAGAGGTCGCGGGGGCGATGGCCATCTTCCATCAGCACGCCCACGTCTTCGACGAGTCCCTGCCACAGGAACTGGGCTCGTCGGTCGGCCATCAAGCAGGTGGCGGTGGTGCCGGGGCCGGCGGCGACCCCACCCCAGAAGTCGGCGCTGTGCTCGTGCAGGCGGCTGCGGCGCAGCGCTTCGGGTTTGGCCCAGGCGAGCAGTCGTCGTCCCAGGGGAGCCAGCGGCATCAGCAGCAGCGGGATGGTGCTCAGGGCCTCCAGTTCCCTCAAGGACATCATCGCCGGGTCAGCGGCGTCACCGGCGATCTGGTGGCCCAGCTCATGGCCGATGGTGCTGCGCAGCGCCGTGCGGTCGTAGGCCACGATGGCCCCCAGGCCCATCAGGATCGTTGAACGGCCATGGACCAGCCCATTGTACGAATTGCTGTCGTTGACGAGGTAGAGGCTGTCTTGGGCGGGGGCGCCGACGTCCGCGCAGACTTCGTCGAGGACGACGAAAAATCCGGGGTGGGCCCGCCGCTCGATGCGCAAGAAGCCCTCGTCGGTGTCGCCCCGCCGCACCATGAGGGCACTGATGGCCACGATGGCGACCGGCACCGCCAGCCACAAGCCGACGACGACGGCGCCCACCACACCCGCGGTGGCGGCCCCCAGACCGACCCCTGCCGCCATCATCGATCCGACCAGCAGCCGCATGGTCCACAGCGCGATGACCGTCCGGGCCACGCGGGGCAGGGGGCGCTGTTCCAGGTCGACGTCGCCCAGGCTGACCTCGTCGACGTCATCGATGTCGTCGCGGGTGATGGGGGGGCAGGGGGCAGCATCGGGGGTGCTGGCGTCGTCGCGGGCTTCCCCGTCGGCGGCGTGACAGTCGGGGTCGGGGTCGAGCCGCAGCACCGCTCCATGCTAGCCGTCGCGGGCGGCGAGCCTCCTGCACCCCTCCCGACGAGACAGCTCGAGACAGCCAGCCAGCAGCAGCCCGGGGTGGGGCGATGTCGGTGTGGTCCGCCGATGTCGGTGTGGTCCGCCGATGTCGGTGTCGGTCGCTGGTGTCGGCGTCAGACCTGACGCTTCAGGCGGGCGAGCTCATCCTCAAGCCGCTGGGCGGCGTCGGCTTTGGCCTTCTCGGCGGCCGCGACGGCTGCGGCTGCGGCCCGGGCCCGTTCATCGGCCGTGCGCTCCAGCTCTCGCGCTGCCGTCGCTGCCAGCCGACGTTGCTGCAGGGCCGCCAGCTTGGGACGAGCCACCAGGTAGCCGGCGGTGCCAAGGCCGGCGATGACGATGAGGGCGATGCCGTACATCCACACCGCCGCCAGCACCTTCAACACGACAATGCCCGCCACCAGCGCCCCGGTGACCCCCAACACAATCTTCACCAGCCGTGTCTTGCTGCCGGCTTCGTCGTCCTCGGCGCGCTTGGCCTTTTCCGCCGGCGACAAGGTCAGGTCGTCGATGACGCCCTTGACCGTCCGATCGACCATGGCCTTGCCAGCCTGTTCGACGAGTTGTTGCTTGCGGCGTTCGACCTCGTCACTCAATGCCATGGCGCCTCGGTATCACGTCAAGATGGTCAGGGCTGCATCGTCATGAAGCGAGGCACATGGATGGTGGCGGCCCGAAATGCCCAGGCATCTTCGCGATGCTCAGCGCCAACGCCCGAGACGCCGGCATCGCGGAAGAAGAACAGGGTGTCGTCGAGGACGTAGCCCTCGCCCACCAGCACATCGCGCATCTGTTTGGTCTCGCACAAGTTGTCGCCGGCGTCGGCGTCGTCGTTGATGCCGTCGCCGTCGCGGTCTTCGCACCCGACGCGGTCGTCGCCGCCGGCGTCGATGGCGAGGATGGTCGGGCCGACGCCGTCACCGCGCACGGCGTCGATCAGCGTGCGGTCGCCGTCGTTGGCGGTCGTGTTGCCAATGCTGCCCCAGCCAAACGAGGAGCTCAGGCAGGCGGCGAAGTGAAAGTCGGTCGGGTGTCGACGGCTGATGTGCAGGCTGATGAGGCCGCCGAGGCTGCTGCCCATGATGCCGCGGACGGGGGCTTCACCAAAGGCTGCCGCGATGGCCGGACGGACAACGTCGACGACAAAGTCGGCGTAGCGGTCGCCGCCGCCGCCGATGGTGCCGCTGCCCCCGCCGACGATGGAGGCGGGCTCGGTGGTGTGGGTGTAGTCGAAGAAGCGCTCGGAGGTGTTGTTGATGGCCACGATCATCAAGCCGGCGGGTGCAGCCTCGTCGAGCTGCCATCCGCCAAAGGGAATCGCGAACCCGTCGGGAATGGAGCTGTCGCGAGCCAGGACATTTTGGCCATCGTGCACGTACAGCACATGGGTCGCGGTCGTCGTCGGCAGCAAGACCCGCACATCGCGAGCCAGCAGCGACGTGTCGTTGGGCAGCTTGAGATCGAGCAGCCGCGCATACAGCTTGGGATACGCGTTGCGGTCGACGCCGACGGCGCTGACGAAGCTCATCTCGCCGTTGGGGTCGAAGCTGTAGTGGCGGGCCTGCTCGTCGGCGAAGAAGGCGCCGCGGTCCCGGGCGGTCACGAACTTGTACCGACTGCCGGCGGCGACGCCGGCCTTGACAAGCATCGCGTAGGCGAAGGTGCCGTTGCGCTGCACGACCTGCATGGCCTCGGGGACAAAGCCGTTGAAGTCGCCGGCCAGCAAGGTGCGGTCGGCGCGCAGCGACACAAAGACCAGGCGCTGGTCGTCGAGGTGTACGGGCCAGCCGGTGGACCGTCCAAGGTCGGCGACGGCGGCGGCAGCGTCGGCATTGAGCGCGGCGACCACGAGCGCCTCGTCGAGTCCGGGAGGCGGCTCGCCTTCGCCTTCGCCTTCGCCCTCGCCTTCGCCCTCGCCCTCGCCCTCGCCCTCGCCCTCGCCCTCGCCTTCGCCTTCGCCTTCGCC
>CAJBHN010000953.1 GCA_903952805.1 uncultured Myxococcales bacterium
CGCCTGCTGAACGATGGCATTGGTGGACTCGTCGATCAGGACCTGAGCAGCGGCCGCCTGGCCACACAGCCGTGATGACAAGTTGACCGTGTCGCCGATGACCGTGAAATCGAGCCGTCGCCGTGCCCCCATGGCTCCCGAAATGACGCGACCGGTGGCGATGCCATAGCCGACCTTGAGGGGTTCTTCGCCGCGACCGATGCGGGCGACATTGACGACGTCACGCAGGGCCCGGCGCATCTCGTTGGCGGCCTTGACGGCGCGGACAGCGTCGTCTTTGGCCTGCACGGGCGTACCCCAGACGGCCATCATTCCGTCGCCGAGGAATTTGTCGAGGGTGCCGCCGTGGGCAAAGACCACCTCGACCATCGCGTCGAAATACTCGTTGAGCATCGACACGACCTGCTCGGGCCGAGCACCGTCGCTGATGGCGGTGAAGCCGCGGATGTCGGAGAACAGCACCGTCGCCTGCACGAGGTCGCCGGCCTTGGTGAAGTCGAGTTCGTTGTTGACGGCTTTTTCCACAAGCGCCGGCGACAAAAAGCGCGACAGCTCGGCGCGGGTGGCGGCCTCTTCTTCAATCTTGCGGCGCAGTCGGGCGTTGGCGACGGCGAGGGCTGCGGGCTGGGCCACGGCGCGCAGCAGGTCGAGGTCTTTTTCGACGTAGGCGCCGGCCAACGACGTCGACGACAAATGGATGACGCCCAGCACGTCGCCGCGGGCCACCATCGGCACACACAGGGCCGAGCGAATGCGCGCGCCCACGATGGTCTCGGAGCGGCGCAGTTGGCTGTCGATTTGCGCATCGGATGTCAGCAGCCCGCTCTTGGTGGCCAGCACCCGCTCGACGATGGCGCGGGGGATTTGCACGGGCTGGTTGTGTTCGGACCACGACGTCAGGGCCACCAGGTCTTCGCTGATGGTCGCGTCGCGCAGCATGATGACGGCGCTGTCGCAGGCCAGCACCCCGCGGATGGTTTTCAAGATCGACTGGCCGAGGGCCTCGAGGTCGGTCTCCAGGCCGATACCGGTAAACAGGTCGAAGGCCACCTTCAAGCGCTCGTAATCCCGGCGCAGGGCCCTCTCGTCAGCGACGGCGTTGACGTCGTCAAATTTGAGGTCGGCCGCTTGTACGGTGAAGACGCTGTCGCTGCCCGCGTGTGACAGCAGGTCCTCGGGGATGAGGGTGACGCTGGTGCGTTCGGCGGGGGGCGCCTTGCGCGTGGGGACCGCGAACACGGGGTCGCTGCGCTGCATGTCCGCGAACGAACTCAGCGTCATCGGCTGTACCGGCGCCACCTTCATCGGCGGTCGCACCACGGCGCCAATGCCGACGGCGGCCCGGGCCTGCAGGGTCGGCTTTTTCCCCTCCTTGAAGCGGATCGTGGAGTTGCCCACGACGATAACGTCCCCGTCGCCAAGGCGGCAGCGGCTTTGACGGATGCCGTTGACGAGGGTGCCGTTGGCGGAGCCGAGGTCTTCCAGCGCGTAGCCATCTTTGACCCGGCGCACGACGAGATGGGCCTTGGAGACCTCGGGGTCGAGCAACTGGATGGCGTTGTCGGTGTGGCGGCCGATGGTGACGGCGTCGACGGCGATGATGCGGGTCTGGCTGGGGCCGCCGTTGGTCTGAAACTCCAGGCGCGCGACGGACGAGCTGGACCGCGAAGAACGCCAGAATGGAACCGGCAAGACCCGCCATCGCGGGC
>CAJBHN010000954.1 GCA_903952805.1 uncultured Myxococcales bacterium
GCCATCATCGCCGACCACCACAGCGACGAGAGCGCGGACATGCTTCATCGCATCGTGCGTCTCGCATCGGGCGTTGATGATTTGTGTTGTGACCCGGCCCACGCCGACAATCTGCTCGCGCAAATTCTCTCGGTGGCCGTAGCGCTCGGTCTGAATCAGGAGAAGCTCGCCGAGCTGGCCGAAGTCATCGGACGCTCATCGGTCATTGGTCTGACAGGTGCGTGACCGCCGGCCGTCGCCCCGCCAGGTGCTGTGAATCCTGGTTGTCGTGGTGAAAGCCGCGCTGACGAGCGGCACAGGTTCGGCCACCACCGCGTCTGCTTATTCGTCCTCAGCGAGGTCGCGGTGTTCCACGCCGCGGTCGAGGCCGTCGAGGTCGCGGTGGTCGACACCGCCGCGGCCGATGGCCCCTTTGCCGTGTTTGGCGGTGATGGCGTCCAGCGCCCGGCCCAGGGCTTCATGGCGCGCGGTCTGCGGCTCGTCGAACAGGGATGCTTGGCGTGGTGCATCGGCATCGGTGAGGTGCGTGGCGGCAAGGCCCACGAGCCGAATCGGCCTTTGAACGTCGAGGCGCGGCAACAAATGGTCGATGGCGTCAATGATGGAGGCCGCGTCGAGGGCCGGCATGGTGAGCAGGCGTTCGCGGCTGACCCGGTGAAAGTCGGCGTACTTCAGCTTCAGTCGCACGCCGCCCGCCCGCAGCCCCGCTCGCCGCAGCCCCGCCGCGACTTCGTCCACCAGCGGCAACAGATTCCGGCGGACCTCGACCGCGCCGCTGATGTCGTTGTCGAGTGTGCGTTCGGCGCCAAGGCTCTTGCGTTCGCGATCATCGTCGATGGGGCGATCGTCTTTGCCGTGGGCCAGGGCCGACAAATGCTCGCCAAGGTTGCCGTAGCGGCGGACGAGATCGCCGGCGTCGGCGGCAGCAATGTCGCCGATGATGTCAAAGCCGTCGGCGCGCAGCCGTTCGGCGGTCTTTGGTCCGACGCCCCACAGGCGCTCGATGGGCAAGGGAGCCACAAACCCCTCTTCCTCGCCGGGAGAACACACGACGATGCCGCCTGGTTTCTTGAGGTCTGACGCCACTTTGGCGACGAATTTGTTGGTGGCGGCCCCGACAGCGCACGACAGCGACAGCTCTTCGCGCACGGCTCGCTGGATGGCCCAGCCAAGCTCCATGGGGGCACCAAACAATTCCTCGGTGCCGGTGCCGTCGAGGAAGGCTTCATCGAGGGAGAGGGGCTCCACCAGTGGCGAATAGCGTCCGAAGATCTCCATCAGGCTCTTGGAGACCGCCACGTAGTGGCTCATGCGCGGTGCGACGAAGATGGCCTGGGGACACAATCGTTGGGCAAGAGCCGTCGGCATGGCGCTCTTGACCCCGAAGGCGCGGGCTTCATACGAGCACGTCGACACCACCCCCCGTCGGCCGGTCCCGCCGACCACCACACATTTGCCGCGCAGCGCCGGCTGATCACGCTGTTCGACGCTGGCGTAAAACGCGTCCATATCGACATGGAGCACCAATCGTGGCCATCGCTTGCTCTTGGTGGCCATCGGTCCTCCCGGTCAGAAATAGCGACGGAAAAAGGTGTCGAGCACCTGGGGTCCCTCGGGCGTCCACACTTCGTGCTGAACAGCCGGGGGCGTGCAGGAGGCGATGTCGACGCCACTGTCGCAGCCGTCGAATTCGACGCAGTCGTCGTCGATGGCGCTGGCGGTGGAGGTGACGGCGCAGCCGGCGTTGTCGGACCAAAACGCGACGGCTGCTGCGCCGTACGACGGCGTGACGTTGGTATCGGCTTCGCCATGAACGACGAGGGCGGGCAGCGGTGTGCCGGTGCAGTCGGTGAGGTCGACGAGGTTGTCGGCGCCGCCAAAGGTGCCGTCTTCGAAGCCGCCTTGAAAGACGGCCATCGCGGTCAGGGCTGGCTGCCCATAACATGCCAGGGCGTTGGTGAAGAAGGCACCGCCCGAGAAGCCGACGGCGAAGGTGCGGGTCGTGTCGACGCAGAGTTCGGTGCTGAGCTTCGCTTTCAACGCCACGACGGCGGCGATGTCTGGGTTGGTGTCGGGCAGCGACACGGTGTCCCAGGAATACAGCGTGTCGAAGCGGTTCAGGTTCTCGCCGTCGATGCTGACCACGATGGCGTCGTCGCCCAGGCTGCTTTCGATGCCAAATGTGTTGCGCGAGATCGGACCCGCCAGGCTCTGCTCGCAGACGCCGTTGTTGGCGACGATGCAGTCCTGGTCGCCGTGAAACGTGAAGATGATCGGATAGGGGCGGTTGGGGTCGTAGTCGGGGGGCAACCACACGCCAGCCTCCCGGGCGCGCCCATCGATGGTGACCGAGATCGGGTAGTTGAAGTCGCCCGCGTCGAGGGTGCTGAGGACGCCGCAGCCGTCGGAGGGCTCGCCCTCGCCCTCGCCTTCGCCCTCGCCCTCGCCTTCGCCTTCGCCTTCGCC
>CAJBHN010000955.1 GCA_903952805.1 uncultured Myxococcales bacterium
CGCTGCGCGACGGCCGCCGCGCCCTGGTCCACATCGACCACGACAACGACGCATTTGTCCACGGCTGGTTTGATTGAGCTTTGATTGAGCTTTGATTGAGCTTTGATTGAGCGTTGATGGACTGCTTCGCTCAGCCCGGCGGCACGGCGTCCTCGTCGTCAGCGATGACCACCGCGGCCCGACGGCTGGCGCTGATGGTCCGGTCGGGAGACGCGCCCCGCACCGTCACCGTGTGTTCCCCGACGACGGTGGGCCCAAACGATTCGCCGGGACCGATGCCGAGGGCGCGGGTACAGGCGCGGTCCACCGCCGCGGGACAGGAAAAGACCGCGACGTCGACGAAGCCCTGGCCACGGTCGACAGATACCGTGACGCCGACGACGCGCACCGTGCGCACGGCCGGATCTGCCAGCACGTCGTCGACGGGCCCCAAACCGCAGACTTCGGCGGCGATTTGCTCGGCCCAGCCGCTGGTGTCGACGCCAACCAGCTTGCGAGCGAGGGCGTTGATGGTCTTGTCCGCCGCCGACCGGGCCCGCTGCCAATCCTCCTCGTTGTGCTCGTCGTTGTCGCGGATCGGCAGCGCTTTGGCGATGGAGACAAATACCGCTGCCAACACGTGACGGGTGATCGTCGACGCCGCCCCCACCGGCGTCGCGTACGCAGCCGCCCCGGCGGAAAAATGCACCTCGTAGTCGAAGAAGGTCAACACATCGCCGTCGCGCAGCACGCGCCGCCCCTCAATGAGGACGTTGTTGACCCAGGTGCCGCTTTCGGAGCCCAGGTCGGTGACGACGACGCTGTCGACGTCGACCTCAACCCGCGTGTGCTGCCGCGACAGGCCCAGCAGCGAAATGCAGATGTCGCATTGCTTGCTGCGGCCGATGACGAGGCCGGCGGCGGTGATGGGGTGCTGACTCACCTCCATCCCGTTGAACGACACCACCAGGTGCCCATGGTCGCCGAGGTCGTGTGTCACCAGGCAAGGCTACGCGAAGGGCCGAAGCGCTGTCCTGCGGACAGGACACCTGCCCCGCGATTGCCCGCACCACCGGGTCGGCCTACTGCGTCGAGCATGACAACCCCGCTGCAGTGCCTGGTGGCCTTTGCCTTGTGGACCCTGGCCCTCGTCCTCGTCGGCGTCGGCCCCTGGCGTATCGGGCAGGTGCTCATGAACAAGGTGCGCGCCAACAGCTTTCCATCGGGACAGCCCCACGGCCCCGAATGGTACCAGCGCCTGAACCGGGCCCACGCCAACGCCGTCGAAAACCTGCCGGTCTTTGCCGCCCTCGTCATCGCCGGCGAGGTGTCGGGCCTGGCTCGCACGGTGCCGCTGCTGACGACACTGCCGCTGGTCATCGTCGTCGCCCGCCTGGGCCAATCCGTCGCCCACATCAGCAGCGGCCGCAGCGTCGTCGTCAACATCCGCTTCACGTTCTTCATCGTGCAGGCGGTCTCGATGGCCATCATGGGCGCGCTGCTGCTGCGAGGCTGAGCCATGCGCATCGCCACCTGGAACGTGCTGCACCGCATCCACGCCGAGAACTGGCGCGAGACGGTCCCCGACGTCTTCCCCGATGAGGCGGTCCGCATCGCGGCCATCACCGCCCGCATCGAGGCGCTGCTGGCCGACGACGACGTCGTCTGCCTGCAAGAGGTCAGCGGTGATCAACTCGCCAGCCTGCGGACGGCCCTGCCCGCCATGCAGGTGTGCGCGTTCATCTATCCCCGCGTGCCATCCCTGAAGCAGCCAGGCCCGTCGCCGCTGCAGCACCCCGAGGAGGCCCTCGTCACCATCGCGTCCCGGGCCCGCCTCGTCGCGGGCGCGGCGTTCCCCAACGACCCCGGCAAGGGCTTTGTCGTCGTCGACGTCGACGGCGTGCTGATCGTCAACACCCACCTGAGCGCCGGCGACCGCCGCACCGTCCAGCTCCAACACATCAGGGCCCACGTCGACCACGGCGCCGACCAGCGCAGCGCCGTCGTCGTCTGCGGCGACTGCAACACGTCGTCGGCCAAGGTGCTGGCGGCCCTCGACGTGGGCTTCGAGCTCGTCAACCTCGGCCTGGACGCCCTGCCCACCCGGCCCCGTCCCGACCTGCCCGACCGCAGCAGTGACAAGCCAGCGGCCATCGATCACATCTTCGTGCGCGGTCTGGTGGCGGAAGGTGGCGTCGTCGTCGACGTCGACGGCACCTCCGACCACAACCTGGTGCGGGCCACCGTCAGGGAGCCGTCGGCGGCTTGAGCTCCGTGCGCACGTCCCACAACTCGGGGAAGAACGTCAGCTTCAGCGCCTGCTCCAAGAAGGTGACGCCGCTGCTGCCACCGGTGCCCTTCTTGAAACCAATGATGCGCTGCACGGTCTTCATGTGGCGGAAGCGCCAGAGCTGGAAGCGCTCCTCGACGTCGATGAGCTTCTCGGCCATCTCGTAGGCGTCCCAATGTTGCTCGGGGGCGTCGTAGATGGCGGCAAACACCGACATGACCTCGGGGCTGGCCTCGTAGGGCAAAGACCAGTCGCGCTCGAGGTGGGAGGCCGGGATCGCGTGGCCGTGGCGGCCGAGGTAGCGCAGAAACTCGTCGTACACCGACGGCTGGTTCAGCCGCTTCTCGAGCCAACCGTGCAATTCGACGTCGTGGGCGTGGGGGCGAAGCGCCTGGCGGTCTTTGTTGCCGAGGCCGAATTCGATGGCCCGGTATTGAAAGCTCTGAAAGCCGCTGCTGCGGCCGAGGGCGTCGCGGAACTTGAGGTACTCCGACGGCGTCATCGTCTCGAGCACGCTCCAGGCCTCAAACAGCATCCGCTGAATCTGGCCGATGCGGGCGAAGATCTTGAAGCTCGCCTCGAGGTTGTCGTTGCGCACAAACGCCGTGGCGGCGTCGAGCTCGTGCAACATCAACTTCATCCACAACTCGGACGTCTGGTGCTGGATGATGAAGAGCATCTCGTCATGCTCGACGCTGCGCGGCTCCTGGGCCGCCAGCAGCAGGTCCAGGCGCAGATAGCCGGCGTAGCTCTCCTGCCGCTTGAGGTCGGTGTGGATGGAGGTCTCAAACTCACGGTGGCCGCTCATGGGCGGGAACCTATCCCGAAGTTCGCCCGAGTCGTGGAGCGTTGTGCAGGGTTCTGGCGCCCCGGGCAGCCCGCCACAGGTCCAAAGTCAGCCCCGCTTGGGGGGCATCGACCCGCCGATATGCGGCTGTCGTCGTCGTTCCGCCAGCACCACCTGCCGCTGCCGCTCGCGGCGGGAGGCAAGCTTTGCCTCGTCGGCAGAACCAAAGCAGCGGGGACAGGACACGCCCAGCTCGTACTGTGACGACGACAGCGCGGCTTCGTCGACGGGCTTGTAGCAGGCGTGACACACGAGGGTCCGGCCGGGCACCAGGCCGTGGCCCACGCTCACCCGTTGGTCGAACACAAAACACTCGCCCTGCCAGCGGCTGTCGGTGGCGGGCACGTCCTCGAGGTATTGCAGGATGCCGCCGTCGAGGTGAAACACGCCCTCGAAGCCCTTGTTGAGCAGGTAGGCCGTCGCTTTTTCGCAGCGGATGCCGCCGGTGCAAAACATCGCGACCTTGCGATCGCGGGCGGGGTCCAGGTGCTGGTCGACCCAGGCGGCGAATTCGGTGAACGACGTCGTGTGCGGGTTGTGCGCGCCGACGAAGCTGCCGAGCTCGACCTCGAAATCGTTGCGGGTGTCGACGACGGTGACGGCGGGGTCGTCGATGAGGGCGTTCCAGTCGGCGGGCTTGATGTAGGTGCCGACCCGAACGGTGGGGTCGATGCCGGGCTGGCGAAACGTCACGATTTCGGGTTTGATTTCGACCTTGAGCCGGTGAAACGGCATGACGTCGGCAAACGATGCCTTGTGGTGCAGGGCCTCGAGGCCCGCGATGCCCCGCAACCAGCCCAGCACCGCCGCCATGCCCGACGGGGGCCCCGCCAGGGTGCCGTTGATGCCTTCGTCGGCCAACAACACCGAGCCCTTCACCCCATGGGCCGCGCAGGTGTCACGCAGCCCCTCGCGCAGGCCGGCGACGTCGTCGAGGGCGACGAAGCGGTAGAAGGCGGCGACGGCGACCTCCGGGCTTTCTGTGTGGCTGTCTGGGTGGCTATCCATGGCCCTGAGCATGGAGCCCACCTCGACGACACGCAACGCGGTGTCAAGCCCGCCACCACGCGTCACGGCGTGTCGCACGCGATGGGCCCCAACGGCAGGGTCTGGTCGACGGCAAAGCCGAACTGCAGGGTGCTGCCGTTGCTGGTGCCAAGCCAGTCGTGGATCTCCTCGGTGACGCCGCCGAGGTGACTCGCGCTGCCCGGGCCGGTCTCCCAGCCTGCCGAGGCCACCACCGCACGGCCATTGGCGGGATTGGTGACGATGAGGCGCGTGCCCGGAGCCGGCCTGTCCCGCCACAACATGGTGACGTACCAGGCCTCGTCGAGGACGGGCAGTGTCCTGCTCGTGCTGCCCTGGCCAAACGCGCTGCCGCCTTCGCCCGCTGGCGCCCAGGGCTCCGTGCGCGCCATCGCGTAGCCCGAGGCGCCCTGCGAGCGCGTATAGTGGGCGTCGATGCCGTCGGTAAACGACGACGGCCAACCGGCGCCGAAGCCATCGTCGACGGTGACGAGGTGGGCTTCCTTGACGACGCTGCCCAGCGTCGGCGTGGTCAGAAACACGCCGTCGGCGCGGTCTTCGCAGCCAGCGACGTTGCCGCTGCACGAGCCCCACAACATGCTGAGGGTCCGCTCCTGCTGGGCGCAATCGCCGCCAGCCAGGACCTGCAACCCCACGTCGAGGGTGAAGGGCCCCGCCTGGGCCACGCCGCCGCTGACGAAGGTGTCGGCCACCAGGAAGATCGGGCCGGCGTCGACGACGAGCGTGAGGTCGGTGTTGGCCCGCACCAGGCAGGTCTCCGCCGACGCCGACGACAGCAGGTGGACGTCGACGTCGACGCCGGCCGCATCGTCGCCGACGTGGACCGACACCAGCCCCCGCGCAGGAATGTCCAACCGGTAGACGAAGGCGTCGCCGCCCTCGTCGGCGCTGGCACAGCTGTAGGTGTCGAAGGCCGGGCCGGGGGCCGCGCTGGTGTCGCGCTCGTCGTGAAACGGGAAGCTGTCGACGACGATGGGGTCTTCGAAGGTGCCGACGCCTTCTCCCTCGCCTTCTCCCTCGCCTTCTCCCTCGCCTTCTCCCTCTCCTTTCCCCTCGCCTTCTCCTTCGCCCTCACCCTCTCCTTCGCCTTCGCCTTCGCCAATGTCGTCGACGCTCACGTTGATGGTGGCGTCGCAGCCCATCATCCCCAGGGACAAAACCGGCAGGACGACAGCGGTCAGCAAAACGTCACACATCATGGACACCACGGTGTCTGGTCGACGGTGCATCGTCATCAGGCATTCGCCGACCGGCCTATGGCGCCGGCTGCGGCAACGGCTGCGGCAACGGCTGCGGCGACGACGGAGCACGCCCCACGCGGGTGGGACCCGAGCGCCGCACGATCTCTGTGTGGAGGTCGGGACGCAGACCAAGGGCAAAGGCGACCTCGGCGACGACGAAAAGGGGGCCAATCACCAGGCCGACGAGGTCGTCGACAAAGGCGGGCTTTTTGCCTTCAAAGAAGTGGCCGATGAACTGCACGACCCACCCGCCCACAAACAGACCGATGCCCGACACCAGCCACACCGACGTGGTCTGGGCCGCCAGCGTCGCCGCCAGCGCCAGCGTCGGCAGCAGCAACGCCGTCATCGCCAGACCAAAGCGCCCATCGAGGCGGAAGTAAAACGCGATGAACGCCCCCACCACCAGCAGCGCCGGCGACAGGGGCAGGCCAGCGATGTCGATGGACGGCCGCGACAGCAGCGTCGCCACCGCCAGCACAATCACCGGAACGCCGACGAGGTGGGTCGCGATGTTGCGGCGATCCCGGTGGTAGTCGGCATAGCTCGAGAGGTGGTCGACGAGGGTGCGCATGGAGCCTCCGCAAGAATCGTGGTCAATGATGCATCATCCACAAGGTCCGGGGGGCAGACTGTCGGCCACCCGACATTCGGCAAGAACGGCGAGAACCGCCGCCGGCGTCCGCGCCAACCACCTGAATCATCAGAACTCTTCGACAGCCCCGGTCGAAATCAGCGAGACCGGGGATACTGGGCCATATGCGCGCTGCGTCATCCTCCGCGACCCACATGGCCCGCCTGCGCCAGGGGCGCTGGTTCTCCGAGCTCGACGACGACTTCCAACACGCCCTGCTCGCCGCCGCCCGCGTGCGCCCCCTCGTCGACGGCGAACGCCTGTTTGCCCGCGGCGATGCCCCCGACGGCCTCTACGCCATCATCGACGGCGCCGTCCGCGTCACCGCCGTCAACGAAGCCGGCAAGGAGCTGTTGTTGACGAGGGTCGAGGCCCCGGGCTGGTTTGGCGAAATCGCCGTCTTTGATCGCCAACCCCGCACCCACGACTGCATCGCCGACGGTGACGCCGTCGTGCTGCACATTCCCCTGCCCGCCCTCGACGGGCTGCTGGCGGCAGAGCCTCTCCGGTGGCGGGACCTCGGGCTGCTGGTGGCTGCCAAGCTGCGCCTCACCTTTGAGATCCTCGAGGACAGCGCCCACCTGCCCCTCGCCCTGCGCCTGGCCCGTCGCCTGCTCGTGCTCGCCGGCGGCCACGGCGAATGGCGCGACCAGCACAAGCGCGTCCTCGACGTCACCCAGGAGCAGTTGGCGTCGATGCTGTCGGCGTCACGGCAGAGCGTGAACCAGGCCCTCAAAGACCTCGAGCAGCGCGGCATCGTCAAGGTCAGCTACGGCCACATCGAGCTGCTCGACAGCGACGCCCTCGGCGCCATGATCAAGACCTGACCGCTCAGGGAGCGCCGACGCACAACGTCGAAAACGGTGCGCAGCGACCGGCCTCGCAGGTGCCGCTGGCGCAGGCGTCGTCGACGGTGCAAGGCCCATCGACGCTCAGCGCGGCGCAGGCGCCGTCGTCGCAATACGAGCCCGCATCGCACTCGAAGCTCTCGCTGCAGGAGCCACCGCGCGGCACCGTGGCCACACACACCGAGCCACTGCAGCGGCTCAGATACGGACAGCGGTTGTTGTTGTCGCAGGCGTCGCCGACCCCGACGTAGGCCGGATGGCGGCACACGCCGTCGTCGCTGCAGCGGGCGGGCAGCGCGCAGGGGGTGCCACCGGCAACGCAGGCCTCGCCCACCGTCGGCCGGACCTCGCACACATCGGCGTCGCCACAGGTGCCGCCGGGGCCGCAGGTGCC
>CAJBHN010000956.1 GCA_903952805.1 uncultured Myxococcales bacterium
ATTTGCCGAAGCGATGGCGGACTTCGTCGAGGCCGTCGTAGCCCGTGATGCGGCCGTCGCACTCGGGGCGCAGCGCGATGACGCCGGCGGAGAAGCGGCGCGACAGGGGGCGCTCGGGGAGGCCGTGGACGATGGCCATGGCCCACTCGCGGTACATGTCGACGTCGTTGGCCGCGTTGTACAAATCCCAGGTGCGCACGCCGGGGGGACGGCAGCCAATCTCGGAGAACTTCAGGCCCTTGGGCCCGTAGAACCACTCCATGTGCGTCGCCGACGTCTCGATGCCGAGGGCCTTGATGACCCGCAGACCCATCTCGCGGACTTCGCGGTAGGCGGGGGCGGTGTCGATGCGGTTGGTCGTCACGAACTGGGGCGAGATCCAGCGGGTGCGCATGGCCTCGAGGACGTTGGGGAAATAGTGGGTGGCGAAGTCGTGGACGACGCGGCCCTTGATGCTCATCGTGTCGTAGAAGCCCTCGTGGCCCTCGATGAATTCTTCGACGGCGACCTGGCGACCATGCGTGACGCCCCATTCCACCAGGGCCCGCTCCAGGCCGGCCCGGTCGTCGACGCGGGCGGTACCCGAGGCGCCGGCGGCGTCACGGGGTTTGATGATGAGGGGGAAGCCGACCTTGGCGGCGAAGTCGCGGATCTCGTCGGGGTTGTTGGTGCCGACGGACTGGGCGCAGGGGATGCCGGCCTCGCGCAGGGCGTCCTTCATCGCGGGCTTGTCGCGGCACAGAAACGTCGTGCGCACGCTGGTGCCCGGGATGCCGCAGCGCTCACGCACCCGGGCCGCCGCCATCACGTGGGATTCGACGACGGCCTCGAGGCGGTCGACCTTGACCTTGCCCTGTACGAAGCGCACGGCGCGCTCCAGTTGGGCCTCGTCGGTGACGTTTCCGACCTGCTCGTAGTGGCTCATCCAGTGGCGCAGCTCGCCGTCGAGGCTCTCTTTGGGGCGCTCGCCGATGCCTATCACCCGGGCGCCGACGGCGTGCAGGGCGCGAACGAACTCCCGCTGGTTCCTCGGAAAGCTGGGCTCGATGAAGATGACGTCGATGGGCATGGTGATCTCGCCGGCAAGGTTCTGATGGACGCTCATCCGGCTGCGCCACGGTCTCACCGCGCCGCGCCGAAGGAGTGACACCTGCCCGGCTGACGCCGGACAAGGGTGCCTCGCAGTACGGAATCCGCGCGTCGCCTGCTATGGGTTTCCCCCATGAATGTGCTCTTCGTGTCGTCCGAAGTGGCCCCCTTCGCCAAGAGCGGGGGTCTTGGCGACGTCGCCGGCGCCCTCCCCCGTCAACTCCACGCCGATGGCCACGACGTCCGCGTCGTGCTGCCGATGTACCCGCGGGTCAAGGTCCCCGGGCGGGAATTCACCGAGGTGAAGACCGGCGTTGAGATCCAGCTCGGGCCCACCACCGTCCGTTTCTCGATCTATCGAAGTGACATGCCGGGCACCGCCAGAAACGGCAGCGGCGAGAGCCTGCCGGTCTATTTCATCCACTGCCCCGGTCTCTACGACCGCCCCTCCCTCTATGGCCAGGCCAACGACGAGCACCTGCGCTTCGCCACCTTGTCGTGGGCGGCGCTGAAGGTCTGCCAACACCTGGCCTTCGCCCCCGACATCGCCCACGTGAACGACTGGCAGACGGCCCTCATCCCCCTGCTGCTGCACACCCGCTTTGCCTGGGACAAGCTCTTCGCCCGCACCAAGACCGTCCTCACGCTCCACAACATCGGCCACCAGGGGACCTTCCCCGCCAGCGTGTTGCCAGAGACTGGCCTGCAGGATTCCGCCCACCTGTTTCATCAGGACGAATTACGCGACGGCCGCATCGGTTTTCTCGTCACCGGTCTGCTCTACGCCGACGCCATCACCACCGTCAGCCCCACCTACGCCCGGGAAATCCAAACCCCCGAACAAGGGGTTCGCCTCGACGGCATTTTGCGCCGACGCAACGATGTGCTGACGGGTATTTTGAACGGTATCGACGAAATCGAATGGAATCCCCAGGCGGACCACCATATCCCGGCGGCGTTTTCGTCGACGTCGCTGGACGGCAAAGAACTCTGCAAACAGGCCCTGCTGAAATCCGCCGGTCTGCCCTATAAACGCGACGTGCCGGTCATTGGCCTGGTCTCCCGCCTGGTCTGGCAAAAGGGGCTCGACCTCGTCGTCGATGTGCTGCCGCGTTTATTGTCCCAGCACCGATTTCAAATGGTCATCCTCGGCAAGGGCGAGCACCGCTACGAGGATTTCTTCCGCACCTTGCAGCGGGCATTTCCGACCAAGGTCCATTTCGATTCGGCCTTCAATGAACCCCGGGCCCACCTCGTCGAAGCCGGCGCCGACATGTTCTTGATGCCCTCGCGCTACGAGCCCTGCGGCCTCAACCAGATGTACAGCCTGCGCTATGGCACCGTCCCCATCGTGCACAAAACCGGCGGCCTCGCCGACACGGTGTGGCCCTTCGACGAGCGCAGCGGCCGGGGCACGGGCTTTGTCTTTGAGCACTTCGACGACGCCGGCCTGAGCTGGGGCATCAAGCAGGCCCTGAGCATCTGGGGCAGCGGCACCGGCGACTACCGCGCCCGCTGGCAGCATCTGCAGCGCAACGGCATGGACCTTCCCTTTGGCTGGCGTCACCGCGTGGGCCGCTACGTCGACATCTACCGCCACCTCGTGCCCGACGCCGTGATGCCGCCGTCTTCGTCGCCCGTGTCGTCGTCGTCGTCGCCCTGAGCGTGGGGCCGCGGGCCGCGACGTACGGTGGGGCACGGGCGTCAGCTGATCATGGCTGACGTGGTGCGGCATTCGACGTCGACGGCAAAACTCATTGATGCAGGCGGCACGAGGCGACGGTGCTGGTCTCGGTCAGGATGCGTTGCGCCTCGCGCTTGTCGGCGTCGAAGGTGAAGCCGTCAAAAACCACCGCCATCGTGCCGTCGTTGACGACGAACGGCGAAAGCTGGCGCAACATGTCCAACCGTCCGCGGCTGAAGGTCTGGCTCGCCAGGAGGTCACGGGTTTGCCGCGGCGTCACGCACAGGTCGCGCACCGTGGTCTGGACGACGCGAAGACGACCGTCGTCAAAGCTCTCACGGCGCAGTGCTTCGTGCAGGGTCTTTTCGCTCCGCTCGTCGAGCACCACGATGGTGGGCACCGGCGGCGGCGGCGGGATGGCGGCGCGGCAGGCGCGGTCGCGGGCATCGGTGGCGGCCATGAAGACGGCGGCGAGCCGCTGGCGAAGCTCGCGCTGGCGACGGCCCTGAAGTTCGTCGACGTCGTGGCGCAGGGCACGCAGGGCGTCGTCGAGACCGGCAAAGGCGACCGCAACGTCGCGGGGGCATCCGCCATCCCGGCGATCGTGCCTCTCATCATGCGTGCCCTCCTGCATGCTGTCGTGCTCCGCATGGTCGGCGTGCTGACGTCGCGACGACGCATCGGTGCGCACCAACGAGTCCGCATCGATGACGATGACGGGGGGCGCTTGGTTGCCGTGAGCCGTGCAGGGCAGGGCGATGGCGAGGGTGCTGAGCAGGGCGGCAAGCGGGGCGTTCTTCATGACTTCCTGACGCTGGGGGCAAGCCCTGG
>CAJBHN010000957.1 GCA_903952805.1 uncultured Myxococcales bacterium
GGATTGACGCGCAGGCACTCATGGACACAGGCACCGATGCCGCAGGCACCGACATCGCCCTCGTCGACCATGTCACTGCTCTTGACGGTGCCGGCGACCCAGCCGCTGCTTCGCGCGCGTGCGCAGAGGCCCTTGCGCAACGGCCTGGCAGCCTGATTACCCAGCTTTGCCTGCAGAGAGTCCGTGGTCTGGTCGCGGATGGACGTGCCATTGATGCGGTCAATGCGGCTGGTGCGCTCGCCGAGCGCGCGCCCATTTTGCGAGCCGCCGTGGCCGGCCCTCTGTACTCGGCCATGAGCGCCCTCGACGCCGACCCCCGCCTGTCGGCTGCCCCCTACGACTGCGAGGCAGCGCCGCTGTTGGTCGGCATTGACCAGATGGAGGTCGACGCCGTCGTCACGTTGTCGAGGGCACGATTGCAGGAACGACTGAGCCTGTCCGATGTTGGCGACGCGGTGTTTGTGACCGCCAGCCGTGACTTCGGCACCGACACACCGGTTTTGGCGATCGCGTCACGCTGGATGCAACGGCTCCGCGCCACGCAGCCTGCTCGACACGCGGCGATCGAGGCCGCCCTGCTGCCCCCTTCTTCCGATCCCGACCCCAGCACAGCACGCCCCGACGTCGACGTTCCTGTCGATGACGCCGGCCCGGGCTTTGGAGGTGCACCGTGACCGAGTCCGCAGCGCCTGTTGCTCCGAAGCCACGTCGATGGATCACCGCCAATCAGGTGACCATCATCCGTATTCTTGCCCTGCCCTTCCCGTGCTGGGCGCTGTTGACCAGACCCCCCGACATCATCATGTGGACCGCGTTCGTCTTTGGCGCCGTCGTCGGCGCGACCGACTTCGTGGACGGCTGGATGGCACGCCGTGATGGCCCCACGACGCTGGGCGGCCTCCTTGACCCTGTCGCGGACAAGCTCTTCATCGCCATGTTGCTGCTTCCGCTGGTCGCGCACAATGAATGCCCCGGCTGGGCCGCCGGCGCCCTGTTCACGCGCGAGTTGCTCATCACTTCACTGCGCAGTTCGATGGCGATTCGCGAGCAAAAACTCAAAACGTCGTCATTGGGCAAGCTCAAGACCGTCGTGCAGATGGGAGGCTTGGCTGCCTTTTTCCTGACCATCTTTGTGCCCGCGGCTGCCATGCCATGGAGCCTGTTTGGCTGCGCGACGGCGTTTCTGCTCTTGGCTGTCTGGTGGTTCGCCCGGCGCAAGACGCTGCCCCTGTGGCTCGGCTTCACGCCCGTTCTTCTCTACACCATTTTCGCGGTGGCGTGGTTGCGCCCGTCGACGGGGCCTGGCGATAACGATGCAGGCACGACCGTTTTCATCGTCATGGTGTTTTTCACCTGGGTGTCGGGTTTTGACTACCTCACCGGTTCCTGGCGGGCCTTTCGCGCCACGGGCGGCGTGACCCTCCCCGACGTGGCGCGCGTCATCTGGTCCTGCGCCCACGGGCTGGCCCTGGTTCCCCTCCTCAACACCCACCGCTCACTCGCTGTGCCCGTCATCATCGCCCTGAGCGCCGAACTCTCGCTGGGCGGCATCGAAAACCTCGTCAGCGCGGAACTCAAGCGTTGGGGGCGAGGCAGCGTGGTGCCGACCATGGCGGCGGCTCTCGTCGTCGGCATTGGCGCTTGGTTCGATCTGCTGCCGTCGAACATCCTCGATCTGGCTGCCTGGGGCCTGGCCATCTTCTCGGTGGTCAACCTGGTCGTGGCCTTTGTGCTCGACCGACGGGTCATCCTCGACCAGCCAGTGTAGTTGGCCTTCGGCCTTCCTTACCTCAGCCTGCTCGTTGCCTCACGCGGCACGGTCCACGGCGACAATGATTGATGCAGGCGAAGGGGGAGACGGCGCGGCCGGGTCCAGCGTTGCCGACAGAGCCCGCCTCCGCGCGTCAGTGTCACGCCAGTCGATGACCGGGTCTCGCGGGCTGAC
>CAJBHN010000958.1 GCA_903952805.1 uncultured Myxococcales bacterium
GGCGAAGGCGAAGGCGAAGGCGAAGGCGAAGGCGAAGGCGAAGGCGAAGGCGAAGGCGAAGGCGAAGGCGAAGGCGAAGGCGAGGGCGAGGGCGAGGGCGAAGGCGAGCCGATGTTCAGCACCACCATCGATCTCGGCATCGGCGCACCCACCTGCTTTCAATACACAAGCCCCGGCAGCGAGGTCGCCACCATCACCACCGTGACTCCCGATGGATGCCCCTTTGGCGGCGGCGAGCGCGATGACACCGTCCTGATCGTCTTTGACGGCAGTGGGCGAGAGTATGGACGCAACGACGACATCAACGGTCTGACGACGTGCTCTGAAGTCGTGACGGTGCTGGAACCGGGCCCCTACCTGGTGTGTACCGAAGAGTTTGAACTCGACGCGAACATCGTCGGCGTGGTGGTCAGCGGGACCTCTGTGCCCTTCACCGGTACTCCCATTGCGCTCAACGGCGAATGCGTGCGCGGCGACAACAGCACCATGTGCGATGTCAATGCCGGGCTGCGCTGCCTGCAAGTTGGTGGAGCGGCGACCCGCACCTGCGTAGTGCCCACCGTCGTGGCCGCCGGCGACCCATGCACGGTGGGTTCCGAGTCCGCCGCCTGCGTCGGCGACCTGGAGTGCCTCTTTGAGGGGACCGAGACGGTCTGTGGCACCGCCGTCAACGGCGCCCGAGATGACTCGTGCGTGGAGGGCAGCGAAATCGACAACTGCGCCACGCCGCTTTCCTGTCTCGCTGGGACCTGCGGTGATCGCCCAGGTGACCGCTGTGAGGTGGCCCTGGAACTCACCGGCACGGCTGGCAGCGAGGTGGGGGACTCCAGCGCCTTCGTCAACGATTACGCCTTTGGCAGCTTCCAGGACACCTGCACGGGCTTCTTCACCAACGGCCGTGACGTCGTCTACTCGGTGCTCGTGCCTGCCAACAGCACGCTGGAAGTCTCGGTGGGTTCCCCGGGCCAGGCGGTCTACCTCGTGGAGGGGTGTCCGTTCGTGACGGCGGGCCAATGCGTGGACGGCGCCCTTGGTTCTCCTGATTTTGCGTCGTTTACGCCGACGGTGGACACCACGGTTTTCATGATTGTCGATGCCTTCGCAGCGTCTGATGCAGGCGCCTACAGCCTCGACTGGTCCATCATCGCCCCCTGACCGGCGGGCTTGCCATCAGGCGGGGGAACAGGGGCGGTGATACCGCCCCTGTTCTCTGTTCGTCTTTCCTGTTTGATCTCATGGGGATGGCTCAGTCAGGCCGAAGGAAAGACCCGACTGGAACGGTCCAGCCAAAGATGAAACCTGAACACTTGAGCAGCTCTGCTACACCTTCGGTGTGAAGCTGCGGATCGACCCATCCAACCAGACCCTGCTGGAGTCGGTACCGCCGCCACCGGTCATGCCGGGCAGGGGCTTCGTCGAACTCTGTGTCCGCACCAGCTTCAGTGGCATCACCATCGAGGGGTACGGCGAAGTCGACGGCCGCTCGGGCCATGACGCTCGCGCCGCCTGGCCCGGTGCCGGCCTCCCCGAAGAGGTCGTCACCCGCGCCGCCGTCTTTGGCCAGGATACCGTCGCGATCACTGACCTCGACACCGTTGCCGGCGTCGTCCGCGCCCATGAGCGGGGCAAAGAGCTTGGGGTGTCGGTCATTCCTGGCTGCGAACTGCTGCTCGACGAGGGCTCCCTCGTGCTGCTGCCGATGGACGCCCATGGCTGGGCCAATCTGTGCGCCATCCTCACCATCGCCAAGGATGGCACCCGGCAGCGAGGCATCCAGAAGGACGACGTCGAGCATCGACTGCAGACGGTCATCGACCATGCGGCTTCGCTGCAGGCCATCGCCTGGCCTCCGTTTGTCGATGATGCCCTGCGCCGACTGCACGCTGCCTTTGGCGACCGCTTGAGTGTGGGCCTCGCCTTCACCGACACCCCCGATGATGAGGTGGCGTTGGCCTTCGTCGAGCACGCCCGCGCTCGCTTCGGCATCGCGACGGTTTTGTCCGCGAGGCCGCTGTTGGTCGACGAGGCCGATGGCCCCTTACTCGATGTCCTGTGCTGCATCCGGCAGCACCTGCGCCTTGACACTGCCGGGCAGCGTCTGCCTCCCAATCGTCGATCGCGAATGATGACCGGTGACGAGGTGATGGACATGGCGCGAGCACGCGCCGGTGTGGACGCCGGTGTGGACGGAGACAGCGGCGGCGATGGCGATGAGCGCGAACAGTGGATCGACGTCGCTGTGAAGCGATCGCGGTCGATCGCGGATGCCTGCGCCTTCCGCCTCGATCAGCTGCGCTACACGTTTCCCATTGCCGACGACGACCCCAACCTGGCGCTGCGTCAGCGCACCTTCGCGGGCGCGGCCGAGCGCTACCCGGGAGGAATCCCCGACGACGTGACGCGGCAGTTGGAGCACGAGCTGGCCCTCGTACAAGACATCGCGGTGGCGCCGTATTTTCTGACGGTCAAGGACATCGTCGACGTAGCCCGTGAGCAGGGCATCCTGTGTCAGGGCCGGGGCTCGGCCGCGAACTCGGCCATCTGTTTCTGCCTCGGCATCACCAGCATCGACCCCGTGCGGATGGGACTGCTCTTTGAACGTTTCTTGTCGAGGGAGAGGGCTGAGCCCCCCGATATCGACGTCGACTTCGAGCATGAGCGCCGTGAGGAGGTCATCCAGGAAATCTATCGTCGCTGGGGTCGCGACCGCGCGGCGTTGGTCGCCGAGGTCATCGCCTATCGCGGTCGCTCGGCCGTCCGCGAGGTGGGCAAGGTCTACGGCCTCAGCGAGGTGGTGACGGGCAAGATCAGCGAACTGATGCACCATGGATCATTCAGCGAACTGTTGGCTCCTGGCGACGCTGGGCCCAGAAGCTTCGTCGACATCGCCACCGAGCTTGGTCTTGACGGCCGAGACCCCCGCCTCATCGCGACCTTGCGAATGGCATTGCGGCTCCAGGGGCACCCCCGTCATCTGGGGATTCACGTCGGTGGCTTCATCCTGACCAATGAGCCCCTGACCACCATCAGTCCCATCGAACCTGCTCGCATGGATGGGCGCGCGATTCTGCCCTTCGACAAAGACGACGTCGACAATCTGGGCTTGTTCAAGATGGATGTGCTGGGCCTCGGCATGCTGACGTGCATCCGCAAATGCATGGACCTGATCAATGCCGACCCACACGCTCGTTCGGCGTTGACGTTGACGGCGCCACCACGATTGCAGTTGCATACGATTCCCGCCGAAGACCCCCTGGTCTACGACGCCATCTGCCGCGCCGACACGGTGGGCGTCTTTCAAATCGAATCGCGGGCCCAGATGGCGATGCTGCCGCGCTTGATGCCCCGTTGCTTTTACGACCTCGTCGTCGAGGTCGCGATCATCCGGCCCGGGCCGATTCAGGGAGGCATGGTCCATCCGTATTTGCGGCGACGCAACGGCGAGGAGGCCATCACCTACCCGCATGAATGCTTGAAGCCGATTCTCGAGCGCACGCTCGGTGTGCCGCTGTTTCAAGAGCAGGTGATGAAGCTCGCCGTCACGGGCGCGGGCTACACGGCTGGCGAAGCGGATCAACTGCGCCGCGACATGGCGGCCTGGAAGAAGACCGGGAGGCTGGAGCGACATCGAGAACGGCTGTTTCGCGGCTTCACCGAGCGAGGGGTGTCCGCCGAATTTGCGAACCGGCTCTACGAACAAATCAAGGGCTTCGGCGAGTACGGCTTTCCCGAGAGCCACGCCGCCAGCTTCGCGATCCTCGTCTATGCCTCCTCCTGGTTGAAGACCCATTTTCCCGCCCATTTCGCCTGCGCGCTCATCAACTCATTGCCGATGGGTTTTTATGCGCCGGCCCAAATCGTCGCCGATGCCCAGCGCCACGCTGTCGCTGTGCGACCCGTGGACGTCCTGCACAGCGATTGGGATTGCACCCTGGAGCGCGACGGGTCTTCACCGTTGCCAGCCCTCAGATTGGGACTCAGGCTCGTCAAGGGCCTGCATGAGCGGTCGGGTCGGGCCATCGAACACGAACGCCGTGTCGGCGCACACACCCCTTCGACCCCGGGGGGCCAGACCGGTGGGACCTTTGTCGACATTGGCGACGTCGTGCGTCGTGGTGCTCTCGACAAGAGGGCCCGCCTGGCCCTCGCCAAGAGTGGTGCCTTTGACAGCCTCGCTGGTCATCGCCGGGCAGCGCTGTGGACGGCGATGGACCCGCGGCCTCCGCTGTTTGCGCGGCTGCCCGACGAGCAGCCATCGCTCTTCCCTCCGTCGGCCGGCGAAGTCCTCGCCCTCGATTACGCCACCGTCGGCGTGAGCGTCGACGACCATCCCATGCGCCATGTGCGCCCCGGCATCATTGCCAGCTTGAAGCAGCGCTCGCGGGGACGGCGCGCACCGTTGCTGCTCGACAGCCGCGCCGTCCTCGACGTGCACCACGGCACCCGGGCCCTGGTATGCGGCCTCGTCATCGGCCGACAACGCCCCGGCACTGCTGACGGCACCTGCTTTGTCACCCTCGAAGACGAGTACGGTATGGTGAATGTCGTCGTGTGGGGTCGTGACTTCGAGCGCCAGCGCAGCATCATTGTCACCAATCAATTCTTGCTCATCGATGCCGTCATCGAGCGAAAGGGGTTGGTGGTGCACGCCATTGCGCGAGCAGTGATGGGGATATCGCCGCAGGCGGGGACCTTCGACGGAGGCTCGCGGGAGGGCAAAGACGCACAGCTCGCCTTCCCGTTTGACGGGCGCAATTTCCATTGAGGTCGTCGTCGGACGTATGGATGAAGGACCGCGATCACTGCGGATTGGGAGGGTGTCATGCGAGTCCTGCTGGTTGCCGCTTCACTGTTCATCGTTGGCGTCACGGTCTCGGGCTGCTGTTGCCCTTGCCCAAGCGACCTCTCCTCGGCGGGGGCGCTGGCGGTGGCGCACGCCCGTGGTGATGTCCCCCCGGTCATGCCCGCGACGACGAACACCGTCGCGCAACGCCTCTGAGCCCACGCTCGTCGGCGTCCGCTCGGTGGCCGCCACCGGGTGGGGCGCATTGACCACGTCAAGGTGCGGTGACAACGCGCGATCATGAGCCGCGTCCTTGTCACTCCCGCCCTTCCCTATGCCAACGGCGATGCCCACCTGGGCCACCTCGTCGAGCACCTGCAGGTCAACACCTACGTGCGGGCCCTGCGCATGGGCGGCGACGACGTCTTGTATGTCTGCGGCATCGACAGCCACGGCGCTGGCATCGAGATCGCCGCCAAGAAGGCAGGCCTCGCCCCCGAGGTCTACACCGAACAGGTTCGTCGTCGGCAGGAGGCCAGCTTCGCTCGTTTCCTGGTTGGTTTCGACGGCGGCTACGGCACCACCCACACGGCCGAAAACGAGGCCCACGCCGGCCGCATCTGGCAGGCCCTCAAGAGTGCTGGCCACATCACCACCAAGGAGGTCGAGCAGCTGCAAGACCCCGCCGACGGTCGCTTTCTCGCGGACCGCTTCGTCAAGGGCACCTGTCCGAAATGTGGTGCCACCGACCAGTACGGTGACGCCTGCGAGGTCTGCAACAGCACCTACCGTGCGACCGACCTCAAAGACCCCGTCTCCGTCGTCAGCGGTCTGACGCCGACGCTGGGCACCAGCGTCCATTACATGGTCACGCTGGGAGCCTATACGGCGCCGCTGCAGGCCTACCTCGCCACCGATGGGGTGCTGCATCAGTCGCTGCAGAACTTCCTGCACACCTGGTTCGGCGAGGGGCTCAAGGACTGGGACGTCTCCCGCGACGGCCCGTATTTCGGCTTCAAGATCCCCGGCGAGGACAACAAGTATTTCTACGTCTGGCTCGATGCCCCCATCGGCTACGTCAGTCTGACCCAGAGGGCCCTGGCCGCTGCTGACGCCGTCACCAAGGCGTCGTGGCAGGACTATTGGAATGATCCCTCGACGCGCATCGAACACTTCATCGGCAAGGACATTCTCTATTTCCACACGCTGTTCTGGCCGGCCATGTGCATGGCGGCGGGGCAGACGTTGCCGGCCCATATCCGCGTCCACGGCATGCTGACCTTGAACGGCCACAAAATGTCCAAGAGCCGCGGCACCTTCATCAACGCCGACGAGTTCGCCGCCGTCTGCGAGCCCCAGGCCCTCCGCTACTATTTTGCCGCCAAGATGACGGCTGAGCCCCAGGACATCGACCTCAACTTCGAAGACCTCACCAACCGCGTCAACGCCGACCTCGTCAACAACGTCGTCAACCTGGTGTCGCGCTCATTGCCGCTGCTGCATCGCTCCTTCGACGGCAAGCCGACGACGCTGCCCGAAGACCTGTCGGCCCTCATCCACGACGTGCAAGAGCAGAGCGCCCAGGTGGAAAAACTCTATCGCCACCTCGACACCGCGGGCGTGGTGCGCATCGTCACCGAACTCGGAAGCAGGGCCAACAAGCTGATGCAAGACAGCGCTCCCTGGGCCCTCGTCAAAACCGATCCCGCCCGCGCCCAGGGCATCCTCACGACGGCGTTGTGGGTCGGCAAAACCTGCCTCGCGTTGCTGAAGCCCATCCTCCCCGACGTCGCCGCCCGCCTGGAAGACATGCTGGGCGTGCAGCCCTTCACGTTTCACACCGCCGCCGATCCGCTGCCGGTGGGCGTGGCTCTCAAGCCCTATGAGCATTTGTTTCAGCGCGTGGAGCTCAAGGGCCTGCAGGCCCTGATCAAGCCCACCGAGGTCGCCGCGGTCGTCGAGGTCGTCGAGGTCGCCGCCAGCAAGCCGGCCAAGAAGCCAGCCAAAGCGGCGCCGGCCGAACCCCCAGCCGAAATCGTGTTCGACGACTTCGCCAAGGTCGACCTGCGGGCCGCCAAGGTGCTGTCGGCGACGGCCGTGGTCGGCAGCGACAAACTCATCGAGGTCAAAGCCGATGTCGGTGGCGTCGTCGGCGAGCGGACCATCTTTACGGGGCTGCGCCCCCATGTGCAGCCCGAGCAGTTGGTCGGGCGGACGGTGGTCGTCGTCGTCAACCTGGCGCCCCGCAAGATGGCGAAGTTCGGCATCAGCCACGGCATGATCCTGGCCGTCGGCGAGGTCCCGAAACCGTTGTTTGTCGATGGCGCCATGCCGGGCGATCGCGTCTCCTGAAGCCCACCCATCCAGGTGCAGGAATCGGTGCAATTGGCGTCCGGTCAATTGCACGCAGTCCTGCTACACAAGACTTCCATGACTGCGATGGCGCACCCACCGGGAGATCGGAAGAGCGTCGTGTAGGGAAAGAGTGTAGGCTATAGTGTATTTCTCGGTGGTCGGCGGA
>CAJBHN010000959.1 GCA_903952805.1 uncultured Myxococcales bacterium
GCCCCCGTGGGCCCCTGACGCCGACGGACCAGTGCGAAGCCTTCCAATGCAATGCCTTCACCGACCAATGCTTCGATCCAAACACCGAATCCCGCCTGTGTACCCAGGCCAGCGACTGCGTCGGCCGCCCCGGCTGCGTCGGGGGCGTCACCTGCACCTGCACCGACAGCGGCGCCTGCGTCCCCGACGTCGCCTGCACCATCCAAAATGAAGCCACCACCTGCGGCTTCGGCAACTTCTGCGACGGCAATGGCCGCTGCCAGCCCTTGTCGGCCTGCACCAGCGCCGCCGACTGCACCGGCGGCCTCGTCTGCAACGGCGGCACCGGCTTTTGCGAGCGGTCCCAGCCCTGCACCTTGAGCAGCGAGTGCGGCATCGCTCCCAACACGTTTTGCGCCAACAACTTCTGCAGCGTGCCCACCTGCACCAATAACGGCGTCACCTGCGTCGATCCCCAGGTCTGCAACCCCCAGGGTCGCTGCGCCGCCCCCGGCACCGGCGTCAGCTGCGTCAACGACACCACCTGTCAGGCGAATCAGTTCTGCGACCCGCAAAATCGGGAGTGCGCCGTCGGCTGCCGCAACAACAGCTCGTGCACCGGCGGTCAGGTCTGCGACGGCAACCGCCAGTGCGTGACCGACGGCGGCGGCGGCGGTGGCGGTCAGTTCGGCGACCCCTGCGTCGACCCCACCGAGTGCCAGGCGCCCATGCTCTGTGGCTTGTTCAGCGGCAGCTGCGCCGAGCCCTGCGCCACGCCAGCCGACTGCCTCGCCTGCAATGCCGTCAACGGCGCCTGCACCTGCAATGGCTTTGGCTTCTGCGCGCCGTGAACCGCGCCGTGAACAAGGTGAGCCTCATCATCGGCGCGGCGCTGGGCCTCGCCGGCTGCCCCGCCGCCCCCGCCCCCGTCGCTGGCGACGTGCTGAGCGACGGCACCCGAGTGGTGCTGGCGGGCGGTGACGCCTTCTCCATCCAGATTCTGCGGGATGACGTCGTCGTCGGCGCCACCAGCGTCGACCCGGCCTGTCCGGCGTTGTCGGTGGGGCTGCGGCTGCCCGACGACGTCGACAGCTGGATCGATCCCGCTCTGCCGGGCGTCTTTGACCGGGTCGAGCTGCTCAAGAGCACGCGGGCGACCTCGGTCGGCGACCGGGCCACGGTCATCCTGCAAGACGAGCGCGGTCAGACCCGCCTGACCGCCACCGTCGTGGCAAAAAGCTCGGCCGAGGGCTTCGTCGACGTCGACGTCACGTTTGTTGACGACGACGGCGTTGCCCTCGACGAGCGCGATGTCGGCTTTGTTGCTGTGTGCTTCGCCATCGGCGCTGACCACGTCGTCGGCGGCGGCGAGCGCTTCGATGGCCCCGACCTCGCGGGCAAGCTGACGCCGCTGGTGTTTTCGGCTCCCGGCAATACCGAAAGCGGCACCAATGAGGCCCATGTGCCGGTGCCGTTTTTCGCCACCACCGCTGGCCTCGGCGTCCTCGTCGAGACCGAGCGGGTTGGCGCCTTCGACGCCACCGGCACCGGCACGCTGATGGCCCGCTTTCACGGGGCGTCGTTGCCCCTGCGGCTGCGGGCGGCGCGGGTGCGCGGCGACGACGCGGGCCACGCCGAATTCGTCACCGACAACGTCGCCGCCCACGCCCGCCGCCTCGGGCTTGGCAAGGCCCCGCCCCGGTGGGCGCTGGCGCCGATGCAGTGGCGCAACGACCTCGAGGTCGAGGTCGACGCCGCCGGCGCCATCGTGTCGTCGGGGACCGACATGTTGCTCGGTGACGTGGCGGCGATGACGGCGAGGTCCCTGCCGTTTTCCACCGTGTGGATCGATGCCCCGTGGGAGACCGGCTACAACACCTTCGTCGTCAACGAGGTGCAGTTGCCGAATTTCGACGACAGCGTCGCCACCTTGACGGCCCACGGCCTCGTACCGCTGGTGTGGGCCACCGAGCACATCAACACCAGCGACGACCGCGACCAGATGGTGGGCATGCCGGCTTTTGGCAGCCAGAGCCTGTTTGAGCGCTTCGCCGAAGACGATTTTCTCGTCGACACCGAGGACGGCACGCCGTTTTCGTTCCCGTGGGGCCGCGGCACCGGCGCCTTCGTCGACTTCACCAACCCGGCGGCGTGTGCAGCCTGGCAAGACACCATCGAGCCCGTGCTGCGTCGGGGCGTCAAGGGCTTCAAGCTCGACTACGGCGAGACCATGCGCCCCGACGTGCTTGGCCTCGTCGAAAACACCCTGCCGGTGTTCTCTGATGGCAGCACCAATGCCGTGCAGCACACCCGCTATGCGCGCCTGTACCACGAGTGTTTCATCGGTGCGCTGCAGCGCGTCCACGGCGACGATTGGTTCATCATCACCCGCACCGGCGGCATCTTCGATCAGAAAAACGGCGTGGCCATCTGGCCCGGCGACCTCGACGCCGATTTTTCCCGCCTGGGCGACGACGTCGATGGCAGCGGCGAACGCCAAGTCGGCGGCCTCAAAAGTGGCATCGGCGGTGCGCTGTCGCTGGCGATGAGCGGCTATCCCCTCTACGGCCACGACGTCGGTGGCTATCGTGGTGACCGCGTGACGCCCGAGGCCTTCGCCCGCTTCGCTGAAGCCGGTGCGTTGCAGACCATCATGCAGGTGGGGGGCGGCTCGAACCACGCGCCATGGGATGACTTCCTCCTCGACGTCGAAGACGCCTTCGCGTCCGCCGTGCGTCTCAAGATGGCTCTGTGGCCGATGTATGAAGCCGGCCTCGCCAGGGCGATGGTCGCTGCTGGAGGCAGCGACGACGACGTCGACAGCGACGGCACGCCGTTGATGGTGCCCCTCGGCGTCTTCATGGGTAACGACGCCGAAGCCTGGGCCGACCCCGACGCCATCTTGCTGTTTGACGTGCTGGCCGCCTGGCCCGTCGTCGAAGACGGCGCTCGCACCCGCTTGGTGCGCGTGCCGGCCGGCGAGTGGCTGTCGCTGAAAACGGCCGAGCGCTTCACGGGACCGCTGACGACGACGGTGGCGGCACCGCTGGGGCTGCCACCCATGATGCTGGCGGCGGGGGCCGTGCTCATCCTCGACGAAGCCAGCGACACGTTGTTGCCCGTGACCGCTCCCGGTCGGCGCGGACCGTCGTCGAGCCGCGTCGTCGTCACCAGCGTTGGGCCACCATCGGTCCAGCGCGCGGGCGGTCTCGTCGTTCGCCAGACGCCAGATGGCGCCGGATTATCGGTGAGCGTCGAGCGCGCTGCTGATGCGCCCATCACGCTGCGCATCCTGGGCTCCTTCGCCGCCGTCACCTCCGACGTCGGCAGCGTCGACGACGTGGTGGTCGCCGAGGGCATCACGGAAGTCAGCGTCGGCGGCAGCGGCGACGTCGTGGTGCGCTTGCAGCCCTGATCAGCGCAGCGCAGCGCAGGTCA
>CAJBHN010000960.1 GCA_903952805.1 uncultured Myxococcales bacterium
AGGTCTTCGGCTTTGTAGACAATGCTCATGCCGCCGCGGCCGACGACATCGATGATTCGATATCGCTTCGCCACCGTCGAGCCCGGCGAAAATGACAGCGTCGTGACCTGTTCGTTGTCGCTGGCGCCATCGCGTCCAGCGCTGTTCACGACGTCGCCAGCCGCGACAGCGTTGCCAGGGGCGCTGGATGCGGCGTCTTTCCTGGCCTGGGAACGGGTCTTGTTGGCGGGGGTCTTGGTGCTCTCCGACGTATTGGTCGACGTCGGTGGCTCCTCGACCCCGACGGGAGCTGCTGGGTTCGTCGACTCGAAACCAGACCAGTTGGTGGCCGGGGCGACCACCAATTCGGCCACGGCACGTCGAGAGGATGCGGCTGCGAAGGCGGCGTCTTCATCCAGGACCCGCGCCAGGGCATCGGTGCTGCCGAGGACGACATGCTCGAGGCGGGTGCGTTGGGCATCGGCGTCTTTGAAGCCCGGACGTTTGTCGACCAGTCGCTGCAACACCTCCATGGCGTTTTCCGGCAGCGCGCGACGGGCATAGAGCGCGGCCAGGGCGTAGAAGGCATCGGCGCTGTCGTCGTCGGCTGGGCCTCGCCTGATGAATTCGGCGAGGAAGCGGTCGACCGCCATCGTCAATGCGGCCCCGCGCACCAGGGCTCGCACGACTTCAACCGCCGCGGGGCCATAGCGCTCGTCGCTGCGCGGCACCCGCAGCAGCCAGTGCAAAGCGCGGGTGGCATCGCCGTGGCGCGCCAGTGTGGTGCCTGCCTCCACGAAGGCGCCGGCTTCGGCGAGGCGTTCAGCTGTCGTGTTCATCAGCGACTCATCGCCGAACCAGGCCAAGACCTGCAGGCAACGTGCAGCTTTGCCTGCCTTGGCCAGCAGGGCTGTGGCACGCCGGATCCGATCGACAGCGACGGCGTCAAAGGGTCGAGGCAGCTTGGCGACCGCCGACAACAGCACGTCGGCGGCTTCAGCGGTCCGACCGTGGGCCAGCAGCAAGCGGGCAGCGTCGTCGACGTGTCCAGTCTGCAGGTAGGTTCGATAGGCCGCATCGGTTTGGCCGGCAGCTTCCTGGGCACGGCCCAGTTCAATCGTGGCGGCCGCGGCAGGACCCGTCACGCAGACTCCAGTTCCGCGGTGCTGAACTCGCGACGAAGGTGTTCTGGATTGCCTGACAACTGACATGCTTCGTCGAGGTCCACGACGCCATCTTTGACGTAGCGCAGCAGGCATTGCTCAAGGCCTTGCATACCGGTCTCGATGGTGTTGACCGTCTGCAACCAGGCGTCGAGTTGAGCGACCTTGTTGTCGCGAATCATGCTGGCAATGGCCGCGTTGGTCAGCATGACTTCGACGGCCGCCACCCGACCGTCGCCGCCGGCACGGCGCACCAGGTGTTGAGCGACCACACCCTTGAGCAACACCGACAGCGTTGACCTCAGTTGTTCGCGCTGGTCCTCCGGCGACATGTCCACGATTCGGGTAATGGTCTTGGCCGCGGACGACGTGTGCAGCGTGCCAAAGACGAGCACGCCAGTCTCTGCGGCCTGCATGGCCAGTTGCAGCGTGTCGGCATCGCGCAATTCACCGACCACGAGGACATCAGGGCTCTCGCGCAGCGCTGAGCGGAGGGCTTCGGCGAA
>CAJBHN010000961.1 GCA_903952805.1 uncultured Myxococcales bacterium
CACGCGCTCAGTCGAATCGGACGCGGATGTGCGAATGCGACGCGCCACCCAGGGTCCATTGGGCGGTCGGCGCCGAGCGCCTCGCGCACCGTCACGCGCACCCACAACACACCACGCGCCAGCCGCAGCGTCCGGCGTGCAGCGCCAACCGGTCGCCAGTCGGCGGCCACGCTTGCCTCACTGAGGGTCAGGCGCTCTTCGGGATCGATCAGCATCTCGGCGTGATCACCGAGCTCCCACAGACCGTCGATCCGGTCGAGCACCACCGCGCCGACGGACGACGGCGACGATGGGATGGCATCGGTTTTCGAGCGAGTGCCGCTGTCAATTTTGACTGCGGATGACGAGCTCGTCGGCTCACTCCGCACGACACCAAGCCCGACCACAAGCGAGACGATATTGGCGACGAGCGCGACGATGAGCGCCAAGAAGTTGCTGCGGGCCGACGCCCACCGGACGCCACTCAAGACCGAGTCTCTCCACTCAGAAACGCGCGCCATCAAGGGTGTGGATATCTGAATTTCGACGCAGAAGCGACTGGCTGCCGCAGACAGAACTGTGCTCGGGCTTCATGCGTCAGATTGAGTAGTTCTACTTATGGACCACCTTGGGTGATGCGGACGAATGTTGCTTTCGAATTGGGCCCGTGGTGCTCAACAGAACATGTGACTGATGTCGCCTATTCCTTTGGGATCTTTGATGAAGAACAAGATTGTGACCGTCTCCCTGTTTGCGGTTCTTTCGCTCGCCGCGCACGCCCAGAATCCAGGCGACACCTGTAACCAGGGACAGTGCGGCACGGGGGCCTTCTGCGACTTCTCGGTTCTTCCAACGCCGATGTGCCGCGCGACGCCATCAGCGCCTGTCGCTGCCCCGCTTCCGGCACCATTGCCCGCTGCGGTCGTCATGCCGGGTCCCGCTCCGGTACTTCCGCCGTCCCTGCCTCCCATGACGTACGTGACGCCGGCGACCCCAACGGGCGCGGCGCAAGAGGGCGGCTTGTTCCGCTTCGGTTTCGCCGACGCGACATCGGACCAACGCGCGATTCACCGGCGCATCGGCCTCGGCTTCACCGGCAGGCGTCAGGTCATGGTCGACCGCCTCGGCGGCCCCGGAGACACGATCCAGCTCGGCGTTTTCAACCTTCGGTACTGGGCCGGTGAGAGCTGGGGTCTCGATCTTGGTCTTGGCGCATCGTGGCTGAACTCGGGTCAGGTCACCAACAACGAAGGAGAAGAAGACAAGTTGCCCGGCCCGACTGATTTCGGTGCGCTGCTGCACGTCGGCGTTCCCGTTGTCCTGAGCAGCTACCGGGACTTCTCAGTCATCTTCTCGCCCGAGCTCGACCTCGGCATCGCCAATGCCTCCGTCGAGGACACCGACAACGCGAATCTGAACATCGCCGGAGGGGGTCTGACCGTCAACGTCGGCGCCCGCGTCGGCGGCGAGCTGCACTTCGGGATGATCGGCCTGCCCCAGCTTGCCATCGAGTCAACCGTCGGGCTCGGGGGCTGGTTCGCCTTTGGGAGCGCGAAGCAGGGCAAGGTCACGACATCGACCTTCAACGGCAACATCAGCCTCCCGGCCAGTGAGACGCCGCTCGACCTCGTCCTCGGCAATCTCGCCATTCGCTACTACCTCTAGTCGCCCAGGCACCGCGGCGGTCGGTCTCACCAAGCACCACAGGGACGAACCGCACCCCGCTCCACATCAGCCATTCCGTGGCGATCCCTGCGGCATCCGCATGGACGCCCTTCACACTCTCCGAGGCGACATGCGGATCTTCGCCATCATCGTTGGCCTTTTCGTCTCTCTGCCGGCAGCCGCCCAAACCGCAGAGGAGCGACTGGCCGCCCTCAACACCTATATGCAACGCGGCTTCGCGGCGCTCGAGATCGACTGGGCCAGCAGCGCCGCTTCGCAATCGTCGCGGATCGCGTCAGCGACGGAGGTTTCAACAAGCGTCAAGCGTGCGCTGACCCCCGATCTCCAAGCGTCGATGTTGTACCCGCCTCTGGCGAGCAACCTCGTCAGACTCGACGAAGCAATCGCCGATGCCCGGATCGCCAATGCCTGTGCGTTCGCGCGCCAGCAGGTCGCCGATGCGTTGGCGAAGCGCGATGAGGACGTTGCAAGGCGTGCCTTGGAAGGAATGACCGCCACATTGAAGAATCTCCAGTCGACGAAGCGGATGCCGACCGCCGTCGAGCGGTTCAGCGCGGATCGCAAAGCACTGGAGGCGAACATCGTACTGCTTGCCAAGGCGCTCGACCGAGAACGCACGGAGCGTGCCCGCGCCGAGGTCGATGCCAAATTGAAATCCGAAGCCGAAGTGCGGCAACGCGCGCGCATCGAGGCTGAGCAGCGACTGAAGCTGCAGGCGGATGAGAAGTCCCGACTGGCCGCAGAGGCAAAAGCAAAGGTTGAGGCGGAGAAGGCGACTGCCGAAGCTGCGCGGCAGCAGGCAGCAGCGCAGCGGGTCGAGAAGGAACGGCTGGCCCAGGAAGAGCGAGCGCGAAGCGCAGCTCTTCTTGCCGACATGAAAAAGAAAGAAGCCGACGCGCGAGAACAGGCAAAGGCTGCTGAGCGTGAAGCTGCAGATGAGAAGGCTCGACGTGCCGCCGAAGCAAAGACCCAGGCTGCCGAGCGCGTCGCCGAGCAGAAGAAGAAGGAGGCCGACGAACGACTGGCCGCCGAGGAGCAACGGCGTCGCGAACGCGACGATCCACGTCGGCTCCTTGCAGCCGCGCGTCAAACCCGTGATGACGTGATCCGCGCGCTGCAGACAGGCACCGGCCCGGTGCCTGACAAGCTGTTGACTGCGGCATTCGCTGCCATCGGTGACCTCAAGCGCATTTCGCCTGACCAGGCGCGCACACAAGATGCACTTCTCGACGTCGCACGGCTCAGGTCGTTTGCACGCCGCCCGGCCAACACCACGCCCCCGGCGCAGGGGAAATCAATTCGGGCTTTAGTGTCGGGGGCACCGTCAACGATCGAGCTGTGGGACGCTTGGTGCTACGTCGTGGCGGCCTCGAGCGACGTGCCCCTGACCGTCTCGATTGACTCCGCGGTTCCGCTGACGCGCTTTGCACATGTTGGGATGCCGGAGGGACAACTGGGTGGGTGGTGCACCGGCGGCGGCGGGCGAGCCACCGTTCGAATCGTCGCCGACACGGACGCCCGATCCGTCCAACTGCTGGGGTGGCCGGCCGACGCGATGCCACCAGGCCTGCTTGCCCGCGCGCGTCTGCTCGACGTTTTGCCCTGCAACGAGCAGGCGATGGACGTTCGTTGGCGCGGACTCGTCCCCGGCAGCGTCATGTTCGTCGCGGACGACGCCGCAGCCGCTGCTGTGAAGGTCAACGCCAGCCCGGTGCTGCTCGTGGACCCGGGCCTCCCCGATGAGCCAACGGTGAAGGTGCTGGGCGCCGATGGCGTCGAGATACAGGTGCTCAAAGCGGCGTTGCGGGGAACTGCGACACCAACACCAGCAGTGCTCAACGTGCCTTCCTCGCAATGCCCTGAACTCGGGCCACGCCTGAAGGAGCTCCCCGACCAGTCGGTGTGTCGGGCCGCCAGTGACCTGGCCGCGGCGCCCGCCGTCGCTCGTCTCGTCGAACGTCTGCGGTCGGCGCCGAACGACACGGACCGCGCGGTCGCCGAGCAGGAAATCCAGGTGCTGGACGAGGAAGTGACGAGGCGACGGCAGGCGGATTGCGCGCCGGTGGAGGTCTCGCCGGCACGCGCATGGCGAACACGACAACAGAGCGAGGTCCTGAATCGGGTGTTGCGTGGTCGCGAACGCGCCACCTGGCTGGCCAACGAAGCGATGGAGGGACGATGATGTTCTTGACCCCGATGGCGATCGCGCTTGTTGTCGCGGCACAGACCCCATCTCCTTCCACTGCCGAGCCTGCACCCGCAGCGACCTTGACGCCGCCGGTCGCCGGCTGGTCTGCCCCCCTGGTGCTGCTCATTGGTGCCCCCACGCTTGAGGGCATCGAGGCGCCTCTCGATCTTCCGGTCGCTTTTGCCGTGCTGGCCAACGGCGTTCGCACCGAAGTGACCACATGCATCGAGCGGGATCGTTGTCGTGCTGAGGCGCGGGCCCGCGGCGCGACGCACATCGCGTTGCCCCAGATCCGGCGACTCGCAGACGTCATCGTCGTCACGATTATCGCCGAGGATCTTGAAGGGCGCACACTCGCGAAAGCCACCGACGCGGGGGCGCCGTCGGTGCTCACCGACGTGACGCGTGCCACGATGACCCGGCTGCTGGCGCGCGCGATATCCACGCTCCGCCGAGCGGCAGACACCGATGGGGATGGCGTGTTCGAGACAGACGCGTGCCCGGCCGAGGCAGGGTCGACGCGCGCTGCAGGCTGCCCCGATGGCGACGATGACGGTGTAGCCGACTCGAAGGACGAGTGTCCGCAGCTCGCGGGTTCTTCTCCGCGCGGCTGCCCCGATCGCGATGCCGACGGCATCGTCGACGGCGATGACCGCTGCCCAGACGTCCGTGGCACGGCAACGTTCGCGGGCTGCACCTCCGTCGCACCGGTCGCCGATGCGAAACCCAGCGAAAGAGACGACACTCCAGAGTGGGGACGAATCTTCGGTGGCTCCCTCGGCACGATGCTGGGCACGGCGGTGGGAACCGCGACCGGCTTTGGTGCGGCGTGGCTCATCAAGCAGCAGTTGTCGTCGGGCGGCACGGTGGAGTTCAGCGGGTTCGGCGGCGGAGTGGTCTACGGGGTCGGCGCCGGACTTGGTGCCCTGGTCGGAGGTCTGGCGCCTGACATCGCCAGTGCCGGCCTCTGCAGCTACCCGCTCGCGGCGTCTGGCTGGACGAGGGCCGTCCACGCTCTGCTCGTCGCGTCCGCTGCGGGGGCGGGCGGTGCGCTGGTGGGCGTTGGCGCGGCCTCGGAAGACCAGCAGGTGGTCATCGCAGGGCTGGCCACCCTCGGTGCGGCTCCTGTGTTGGGGGCGCTGACGGTGGGCACGGGCAACTGCATCAGCGGCCCGCCGGCCATGCCGACGCAAAAGAATGTGGAGTGAAGCGATGAAGCGAGCCCTGGTCTGTATGCGTGTTGCGCTGTTGTTGCCGTTGTTGCCG
>CAJBHN010000962.1 GCA_903952805.1 uncultured Myxococcales bacterium
AAGCCATGAAGATGGAAAACGAGCTGCGGAGCCCCAAGGCCGGCGTCGTCAAAGAGATCAAGGTCAAAGAGGGCGACGCCGTCGAGGCCGGCGCCCGCCTGGCCGTGATCGAGTAGGCCATGAGCGAGCCGACACCAGCCGCAACGTCCATCTACGACACCCTCGGTGGCGAAGCGGGCGTGCGCGGGCTGGTGGACCGCTTTTACGACGAGATGGCTCGCAACCCCGCCGTGCAGCCCCTGCGGGCCATGCACCCCCCGGAGCTCGGCGAGAGCCGCGACAAGCTGTTCTGGTTCCTGTCGGGGTGGTTGGGCGGTCCTCCGCTGTACGTCGAGAAGAAGGGTCATCCGCGGCTGCGCGCCCGGCACATGCCCTTCGCCGTCGACAGCAGCGCCCGCGATCAATGGATGTCCTGCATGAGGGTGGCGCTGTCGACGGCGTCGCTGCCCCGCGACATCCACGAAAAGCTCGACACGGCCCTGTTCCAGCTCGCTGATCACATGATCAACCGCCAGTGACGGGCCCTGCGCCGGCACCCTGACCCCTGGCAACAGCAGGGATCTCGGCGCGGCGTTGTCCAGCTTGGGGGTCAGAATCCAGCGCAGGCGGCGGTGCCCCCCCCACCCGGTCAGCGCCGGATCAACGCCAGATCAACACCGGCTCAGCGGTTCGCTCACGGATTGTGCAGCACGGTGACCCGGGCCGAGGCGTAGCCGTCGGCGCCAGCGGAGCCGTCGGCCCAGCCACGCACCACGATGTCGCCCTTGTGCTTCTTGAGGTCGATCTCGACGGTGGGCGAAGCGCTCGCCCACTCCGGCTCCCGGCCGTTGACCGCGAAGCTCTGCTTATCGACCGTGCCGTCGGGATAGGTGACCGAGACGTTGTAGGTGTTGGTCAGCGCGAACTTGGTGGCGCTGGCCTCGCAGGAGGCGTCGTACTTCTCGAAGGCCTTGTCGTAGGCGTCCCACACCGCCTGGGGCGCGTCGTCGGCCGGGTCGCTGGGCTTGGGCGAGTCCCAGGCGTTGGCGTGCCACGACGGCGTGATGACGACTTGCAGCTGCAGCTTGCCGTCTTTGGGGGCATCCATGATCCAGGCCTCCTTGGGCTTGGCGGCATGGTACGAAAACCCCACCTGATACAGGCTGGCGTTCTTGGCCACGGCGATGGCGTTGCCGGCGTCTTTGAGGTCGGCCGCGTATGATTGGACGTTCTTGACGCTACCCTTCTCAAAGAAGCTGACGCCGGTGTAGCCCTTGTCTTCGAGGTCTTCGGGATGCTTGGCGGCGTGGGCGGCAGCGACGTCCTTGAGCTCTTTGGGCACAGGGGGCCGGCGCGGCGTCTGGCCGGCGTGGTCGGCGCGAAAGGCGGTGACGTTGATGCGGGTCATGGACGCTCCAGGCGGTCGATACTCCCACGTGTAGGGGCGAAGGCACGCTTTTGGCCGACAGCATGGATCTCTCGCCTGGCCAGGCGCGCAGCCCGGTTTTGGACCCCACGCCGGGTCGAGGCATACGGGTGCCAGCCGCTGACACGCGTTGCCCGAACGACGCCACCCTGCTTCCCTCTCTCGGTGAGCAACAACCTGTATCCCCCCGATGCCCCGCAGACGCGCCGACGAGGCCGTCGCAAGCCCCGGCCCAAGCACCTGCCGCCATATGTACCCGGCCGCGCCGACGCGCCCGACGACGGCGGACCCAAGCCCCATCCGGCGCTATCGCTGCCCCCGGCCGCGCCGTCATTTGGCGCCAAAAAAGGGGCGGGCAACGCCCTGCTCTTTCACCAGTTGAAGGCCGGCACCATGCCGGCGACGGCGACGACGACGACGGCGACGACGACGGCGACGACCACAGACGGCGACCCAACGTGAACGACGTGGCCGCGGCCCTTGACCCGGTGCCCGTGGCTCGGTACGCGCCGACAGCGATCTGCTGTCCCCCAGACAGCCGCTGGTCCGCTTCCATCAGGTGATGGCAGCTCTTCAAAGGTCCACGGCGACAGCAGCGCCAGGAAGTCAGACATGTCTCGCTACACAGGCCCGCGCCTCCGCATCATCCGCCGCCTCGGCACCCCCATCCCCGGCCTCATGCGCACGGATCCGGACCTTCGCCGTCCGTACCCTCCCGGGCAGCACGGCCCCACCAAGCGCAAGAAGCTCTCCGACTACGCGCTGCGCTTGATGGAAAAGCAGAAGCTGCGCTTTCACTACGGTTTGTCTGAGAAGCAGCTCCGCAAGTACGTCGCCATGGCGTTCTCCGGCAAGGGCAACTCCGGCCACGTGTTGCTGCAGATCCTCGAGCGCCGCCTCGACAACGTCGCTTTCCGCGCCGGCCTCGCGCCGTCGATGGCTGCGGCCCGCCAGATGGTGCTGCACGGCCACCTCACGGTCGACGGCAAGCGCGTCAACATCCCGAGCTTCCAGGTTCGTCCTGGCAACGTGATCGCGCCCCGCGAAGCGTCCAAGATGAAGGCCCGCACGGCCGAAGCCATCAAGGACCCCAACAACCTGAAGACCCCCGACTACCTCGACGTGACCGAGGCCGCGGTCATCACGATGCGCTCGCTCCCCGAGCGCGCTTCGGTGCCCCTCGACATCGATCCCCAGCTGATCGTCGAGTACTACTCCGGCAAGTGAGCGCTGGTGCTGCGGCACCAACGGCCACTGCAGCCAGAAAGAACGGGCGGCCCCAGGCCGCCCGTTTCTTGTGTGGTGTGCGTCGAGACCCACCCCGAAGTCACACCCGAGACGTCAGCGAATGTGGCTCAACCACAACGTGCCGAAGACGTCGCCGACCACGACGCCAGCGGGCGTTGGGGCCGCGACCGTCAGGGTCCAGACCGTGCGGCGCGGGCCCGCCACGCGGGGAGCGCTGAGGCCACATCCGCTGCCGACCGCTCGCTCGGTGGTGAAAAAAGCCCCGCTCTTGCCGGTCGCCGCCAGCTCGCCGCCGTCGATGAAGAGGGTGTCGGCTTCGCCGTCGCCGCGGCCGTCGTGGGCGCGATCGAACGAATAGTCATCGAGCTTCACGACGAAAATGCCGGCGTCCTCGTCGGTGCCGATGCCCTGCCGGCCGATGTAGGCACAATTGCCCACCACCACCGGCGTCGAGAAGTCACCGAATGACGCCGTGGTGGCAGCCAACCTGGTGAAGTTGAACCGGTCGATGATGACCACGCCA
>CAJBHN010000963.1 GCA_903952805.1 uncultured Myxococcales bacterium
CCACCCCCACCCCCACTGCTGCTCCGGAGGCCGCAATGACGAACACCACGACCGCTTCGGCGCCGACCACCACCACCACCCCCGCCAAGAGGGGCCCCAAGCCCAAGGGCGCCAAGGCCAAGGGTGCCAAGAAGGCGTCATCGAAGGCGTCGGGCGATATGCCCCTGTGGCAGCAAATGGGCTGGAGCAAGCCGGGCCGCAAGGGTGGCAAGGCGAAGGCGAAGGCGAAGCCCGCCAAGGCGTCGAAGGCGTTGAAGGGTTCGAAGTCAAAGGCCGCCGCCAAGGCGAGCCCAAAGGTCAAAAAAGCGCTCGCTCGCAGCGGCACGGCGATGGCTGACGGCGCCGACGTGATGTCGCTGTTGGTGGCAGCCATCAAGCGTGCCGTGGATACCGGCGATTACGAAAACGCCCGCCAGATTCTCGGTCTGCTCGAGAAGCAGAACTGAGCACTGGGCCCTGAGTCCGCCCACCGGCCTGGTGCCCGGTGACGCGCATCGACGTCTGCGGGCGTTGGTGCGCGTGTTTTTTTTCAGGACCACGACGCTGGTGCGCCTGCACGTGATGACGGGCTTTTCCTGTCCAGACAGCCAATAGCTGTATCCACGGGCGGGCCCGACGCTGCCGGCGTCCATCCCGTCATCCGCGCCATCGTGCTGGCGTCGACGAGGCGGGGCGGACACCGACGGTATTTCCGACGGGAATCATGGTGTGTTGCAGCCCGAGCGGTATCCGCACGGAGGAATCCCCCGCCGGCCCCCCGATTCGGTGGGCAATATCCCGATCAGGGAGGGACGATCATCGGCACGACCAAGCGCGGGAATCCCCTTTGCCACCGAATACCTCGGCCGGCTGCATCACGGCGGCCAGCCACGGCCGCGTCATCGTGGTCAAGCTCATTGGTCGCCACGGGGGTTGGATGGCGCGGCACGCTGGCGTCGCGGGCCCAGTCGACGCGATTTTGCTACCCGGGATTCCCTCCGATGTGCGTCGCGTGGCCGACACGATTCGCCAACGCGACGCCGGGGGCTGCGCATGTTCCATGGTGGTCGTCGCCGAGGGCCCAGCCCGTCGGTGGCCATATGGCGGTGGTGGACACATCCCCAGGCCAGGCTGAGCGCCTGGAAGGGGCTGACCCAATGGTCGCTGGGGAACTCGACAAGCGCACGGGGCACGAGGCCCTCGATTCGCCGATGGTGAAGGATGTGCCCTCGACGACGCCAGCCGCCGCATGCGCAACGCGCCCCTGACTGGCGACGCGATGCTGACCGGTCCGGATTCGGCATCTCCTGCGGCGATGGACGACGCCGCGCTGAAAACAACAGGGCCGACATGGTCGGCCCTGTTGTGCTCGTGTGTGCAGCGTGCCGATCGCTCAGGGCGCGATGTCCCAGGTCTCGATGGTCTTCTTCACGTCGGCCATGAAGAGGTCGGCGGTGGCGCCGTCGATCAGGCGGTGGTCGAAGCCCAGGCTCACGACGCCCATCGGGCGGATGGCCAGGGTGTCCATGCCGTCGACTTCGCGGACGACGACTTCCTTCTGGATGCGGCCGACGCCGAAGATGGCGAGGTTGGGCTGGTTGATGACCGGCGTGCCGATGATGGCGCCGTAGTTGCCCGGGTTGGTGATCGTAAACGTGCTGCCGGAGATCTCGTCGGGCTTGATCTTGCGGCTGCGCACGCGGGTGGCGAGGTCGGTGATGGTGTGGGCCAGGCCGCGCAGGTTGAGTTGGTCGGCGTTTTTGATCACGGGGACCATCAAACCGGGCTCGGGGGTGTCGATGGACACCGCCATGCCGAGGTGGACGTCGCCCTTGAAGACCAGGTCGGTCCCGCGGATTTCAGCGTTCAGGTAGGGGTGACGACGCAGGCACTGCGCGATCGCCGATGCCAAAAACACCGTGTAGGTCAGCTTGACGCCCTCTTCGGCCTCAAAGCGGGTCTTGTGGGCGCGGCGGATGCGGTCGACGGCGGTGAAGTCGATGTCGAAGAACGTGTGGACGTGGGCGCTCGTCTGCTTGGACGCCACCATGTTCTGCATGATGACCTTGCGCATCGGCGAGGCCGGCTTGACGACCTCACGCTGGCCGGCGGCAAAGGTGATGCCCGCGGGCTTGGCGGCGGCAGGGGTCGCAGCCGTGGGCGCAGCGACGGGAGCGCGGGCGACCGGGGCCGCGACGGGAGCGGCGGCAACGGGAGCCGCGACGCGACCGGCCTTCTTGTCCTCGACGTAGCGCTGCAGGTCGATCTTGGTCACGCGGCCGTTGTTGCCGGTGCCGGGCAGGGCGGCGAGCTCGGCATCAGACACGCCGGTGTCGGCGGCGATCTTGCGCACCAATGGCGAGACGAAGCGAGCATCCGACGACGACGGCGCCACGCGTTCGGCGACGGCGGTCATCGGGGCGGCCGCAGCGACGACGGGGGCGGCGGCGACGGGGGCGGCGGCGACGGGGGCGGCAGTGGCGACAACGGCGGCGCCGGCAGCGCCGACGTAGCCAAGGACGGTGCCGACGGCGACGGTGGTGCCCTCGACGACGGCGATGTTGACCAGGGTGCCGGTGATGGGGGCTGGGATCTCGGCCTCGACCTTGTCGGTCGAGATCACGAGGATGTTTTCGTCTTTCTTGACGCTGTCGCCGGGCTGCTTGAGCCACTTGACGATGGTGCCCTCGGCGATGGACTCGCCCAGCTGGGGCATGATCACCTTGGTGGCGCCGTCGACGCTGCCCGAGGCGGCGGGGGCGGCGGCGGGAGCGGGAGCAGGAGCGGCCTTGACGGGGGCCGGGGCGGCGGCTGCGGGAGCGGGTGCGGCGGCGGGAGCCTTGACGGCGGCCTCGCCGGCGGCGCCGACGTAGCCAAGGACGGTGCCGACGTTGACGGTGGTGCCCTCGACGACGTCGATGGACAGCAGCACGCCGGTGGCGGGAGCGGGGATTTCGGCCTCGACCTTGTCGGTGGAGATCACCAGGACGTTTTCGTCCTTCTTGACGGCGTCACCCGGCTGCTTGAGCCATTTGACGATGGTGCCCTCGGCAATCGACTCACCAAGTTGCGGCATCACGATTTTGTCGGCCATGGCTTCACCTCATGTGGGGGGCTCGAAGACGCGGGTCGATACCACGGCGGCAGCAGAAGTCACGACCACCAACAGCGCTGCCGTCGTCGATGCGGCATGTCGTCCTTTTCCCTACCTGCCGCCGCCGGGGCCTGACGGTGCTGGCACGACCACCGCGGTGGCGGCCACAGCGCCGGAGGCGTCCAGCAGCACGCGCAACTGGCTCCCGGCGGCACCAGCCAGGGCAAGGGTGCCGGCACGCACATCTGGCCCGGTCACGGTGTGCAGGGTGGCTGGAGGCTGGGCAAGGCGCAGCAGGGGCGCCAGGAAGGGACGCTCCCCGACCGTGGCCCGGCACACCAGCGGCGGCGGTTCGGTGAAGGAGCGTTCCGGGTCGCCACGAAGGATCAAAAACGTGTCCGACGCCGTGCCCGCCAGCGGGACGTGTTGGGCTGCAGCCACCTGTTCCAGCCTCGTCCGCGCCGGCACCGGCCGCGCGACGGCGTCTGACACGACCACGCACACCAGCAGCGCCTGGGGCAGGGGCGCCACGACGATCCCGCCCACGGGGCTCGTGGGCACGCTTGCCAGCGCCAGGCGGATCGCGGCGGCCTTGGCGTCGGCGCTGGCCTTGGCGTCGGCGCTGGCCTTGGCGTCGGCGCTGGCCTTGGCGTCGGCGGCGGCCTTGGCGTCGGCGCTGGCCTTGGCGTCGGCGCTGGCCTTGGCGTCGGCGGCGGCCTTGGCGTCGGCGATGGCCTTGGCGTCGGCGATGGCCTTGGCGTCGG
>CAJBHN010000964.1 GCA_903952805.1 uncultured Myxococcales bacterium
CCATGTGCTGCTGGTGGCGCTGTTCTTTGGTGGCTTTCAAGGCCTGATGCCGTGGCTGGGCTTCCTGCTGGGCACCAGCCTGGGCCCGCTGGTGCAGGCCTTTGACCATTGGATCGCGTTTGTGCTGCTGGTGGGCCTGGGCGCCAAGATGCTGTGGGAGGCCCGTGGCGGCGCCGACAGCGACGACGACAGCGGCAAAGACCAGCCCCCCGCCGCCGACCTGTGGAAGCTGCGCACGCTGCTGCTGCTGGCGGTGGCGACGAGCATCGACGCCTTCGCCGTCGGCGTGATGCTGCCCATGTTGCAGGCGCCGCTGCTGCTGTCGGTCCTGACCATCGGCGTGACGACGGCGGTGCTCAGTGCGCTCGCGCTGCTGGCGGGCCGACGCTTGGGGGCCCTGCTGGGCAGCCGCCTCGACGCCGTGGGCGGCCTGGTGCTGGTCGGCCTCGGCATCAAGATTCTCGTCGAGCACACGCTGCTCGCCTGAGCAGATGCCTCAGCGCCGGCGACAGCGTCAGCCCCGTGCCGCGCGCTGGCGGGCTTCGGCCATCATGTCGGCCATGGTGTCGACGTTGACCCGGCCGCTGGACTGACGGCCAAGCCAGGCGATGGCACTGGCGACGTCGGCGAAGCCCTTGATTGCAAAACCCGCCATCCCCGTCAGGTGGAGCCCGGCGATGATGGCGCGGGCCACCGACGACGACGTCACCACCGCCAGCGGCGTGCGGCCGGTGATGGCGCGGGCCACCGTCGCAATTTCTGCGCGCAGCGCCGACGGCGGCGACGGATTGCCGTCGTCGATGACCAGCAGGGCGCCTCCACCGCGCTGGCCGGCGGCGACATCGGTGCGCTGCATGGACTGCAGCCAGCGAGCGTGATCATCGGGCCCGTTGCTGGTCCCACAAAAGAGCCAGACCACGGCCGGCTGTTCGTCGTCGTAGACCTCGATGAACATGGCTCAGCCGGGCCCGCGGTCCCAAACGCCAACGACGCGGAAGCCGATGTTGTTGAGGGTCTGCAGCTGCAGGGCCACCTCGTCGACGGTGTTGCTGCCCGACGCGGCGACGACGTGGACCACCAGCTGGTCGAAGCGCTGTCGGCCGGCCGGGAGATCCCAGAAAAACACGCTGGCGACGTCGCCGACCGCCGACGTCGACCCGACGAAGTTCACCCGGCCCAGGTCCCACACCGAGGTGGCGGCATCGCGGGCCCCGACAAAGACCCGCGGGGCCGGTACCACGTGGTAGCCGCTGGCGTTGGCGCCACCGACGTTCGACGTGAAGACCACTCCGTTGCCCAGCGTACTCACAGTGTCGTTATCGGGGCTGAAGTAGTCGCTGTCGACCAGACGGTGCAGCTGCACCGCCGCGGTGGCGTCGACGAAGGTGTAGATGCGGACGGCGTCGACGTCGGCGCTGCCCACGACGAATTGGCGGACGGTGACACCGCCCTCGCTGCGGGTGACCTCGACGACGCTGAGGTCGTCGCCGTTGCGGCGGAGCAGCGCGGCATTGGCCCTGGGCAAAGCCGCCGTCAGCTGGAAGTCGTCGATCTGACCACTGCCAAAGATCATGTCACTGGCGACGGCCCCGGTCCCGGTCTGCCAGCGCAGGCCGTAGTCGGAGACAAGACCAGCTTCGCCGTCGATGGCCTCGACGTCGAGGTCGTCAAAGACCGTCACCGGAAACGTGAACCCGGGGTCGAACGTGAAGGAGTCGCGCGCCACGGGCGCCGCCGGTGTTGGCGCCGTCGTGTCGACGTAGAGGTGCAGCACGCGGCCAAGCGCTGGCGCCTGCACGATGTGGAAGCCGCCGTCGCCGTCATGAAAATGGCTGGCGACGGCGGTGGTGTCGTCGTCGAGCAGGGTGACGACGCTGCTGCCGGCGATGGCGACGGTGGCGCCCACGGCCGCGCTGACGACGGCGCCGGGGTCGATGGGGTAGCCGATGGCCTGGGCGGGTGGCGTGGCGCCGGCGCCAGCGGCCTCGACCGCGACGTCGATGCGGTAGCGGCGGCGACCGGGGCCGGTCTGCAAGTCGTCGGGCCAGGCGGCGTCAATGGCTGCCGGCAGGCGGGGTCTGGCGATGGCCTGGGCGGAGACGGCGCCGCAGTCGACGACGACGGTGACCGGCGCGGTGCGCATCGCGACGTCGACCTGCCCCGTGGCGCCAAAGGTGCCGCGGCTGCGCCCGTTGGCCACGACGTCGCACCGGGCGACGCCGACGCCGGTCCACGACACGAAGAACGATGAGTTTTGGTCGACGGTGGGGGGAACGGTCAGCGTCACTTTGGGTTCGCCCTCGCCCTCGCCTTCGCCCTCGCCTTCGCCCTCGCCCTCGCCTTCAC
>CAJBHN010000965.1 GCA_903952805.1 uncultured Myxococcales bacterium
GGCACCTTGGCTTTGCGACTGAGGTACTTCGGCGCCCGAGCGCGAATCAGTGCTGCTGTGTCCTCCACCGAGCGTTCTATGGCGGCCGCCAGGGCGACCAAGACGCCGCGCGCCGGAGCACCCAACAGGTCCATGACGTGGTTGTCGGTGAAGAACGTGGCGAACGCGCCGCCCCCCTTGATGAATCGGCCTTGGATATTGGCGCCGCTCGGGAGCCCCTTGAGCCCCGTGGGGCCTTCGCCGCGAAAGAACCAGGCGAAGAACGTGTCGGTCCCGCCGCTGTCGGCGACTTCATCGGTGGTTCCGACGACGTCGATGGGTGATTGGACCTCCCCGCGGGTGGCGGTGTCGGCCGCCTCCTTTTCCTGGCGATACCGCCGGATGACGTTGTCGAGTGGGGTGTGAAGCTTGCTCGACAGGCGCTCCCGCAGGTGCGCGAGCAGCCAATCATCGTACCGCTCGTCGAGTTTGCGCTTGAGCTCCTTCACCGAGGCCACCCGCCGCACGAACACGAGGGTCTTGGTGCCGGTCATCCACGACGACGTCAGGCTGTCGACCACCGCATCCATCTTGGGGTGCGGCAGTTCGCGACCGAAGGTCTTGCGGTAATTCTTGGCAAGCCTGTTGAGCGCATGGACGTCGATGCCATCACGCTCAACCGCCACATCGGTCTGGTCAGCATCGTCGAAGGTCGCGTCCTCGTCGGCGGTGGTGCTGTCGCGTTTGAGTTTGGCCGTCTCAAGAAAGCTCTCAAAGGACGCCAACATGCCGATCTGGAAGGAGTTGTTGAACCGCTTGTCGGCGAGGACCTCGGAGACCTTCTTCTGGACCAGCGCCACCACGAGGCGCTCTCGCTCGTCGGTGATGTGGATTGGCTTGTCGTGCTCGGTGACCCCGCCGGCCCGCCACTCCCGGCGATACATGTTCTTCGTGTGTTGTTGACCAGCGACCCGGATATTGGTGACCCGCCGAACGAGAAATTGGGCGGCCGTCGCCTTCTTCTGCTCCTCGGTGGCTCCACCATCGCGCAGGGTGTCGAAACCCCTGGTCAGGCCAAAGATGTCCAGCTGATTCCAGATGTGGTGGTAGCTCTCCTCGAGCGGTGTCGCCGACAGAAAGAGCACCTTGCCAACCCGGGGGCCATAGCCGGGGAGCAGTTTGGGGTCGGGTGGATCGTCGACATCGTGTCGTCCGAAGGCGTCAGCCAGGGCCCGGTTCCGGCCCGAAGCACTGCCCGCGAGGCCGTGCTTGAGGTTGTGGGCTTCGTCAATGATGACGAGGTCGAAATGCGGCAAGGCACAGCAGAGGGCGCGGGCGAAGTTTCGTTTGAACGCGCCCTTGTTGCGCAGACTGAACACGTCGGGGCTCAGCCAGGGGATATGGCGCTGGAGCGCATCGCGGGGCTTCTTCCAGCTCTCGTCGTTCTGGCCCAGGGCCAGACTGAAGCTCGTCGACCGAAGGAAGAAATCCCGATCCGGGTCGAGGCTCGTGGCATGCGCCAACTCAACCAGGTTCTCGCAGTTGACAAGGGGCCGGGCCGGACGGCCGTCGAGGCCCCGCACTCGGAGGTCGTCAAAGCGAACGTTGTGGGCCACGAAATTGGTGAATTCCTTTTGCCATTTCCGCTGGATGTTCTTGCGTGGGGCAATGACCAGGGCGCGAAAGTTCGGATTGAAGTGACGAAAGAGAGCCAGCGCGCCCAGGGCGAC
>CAJBHN010000966.1 GCA_903952805.1 uncultured Myxococcales bacterium
CCATCGTCCATGGCAAGAGCGTCGTCATCGCCGTCTACGCCTTGTGCGGCTTCGCCAACTTCGGCTCCATCGGCATCCAGATTGGTGGGTTGGCGGCGTTGATGCCGTCGCGACGCAGCGACCTGGCCCGCATCGGACCACGAGCGATGGTCGCGGGTGCCCTGGCCAGTTTTCAGACCGCCGCCGTCGCCGCCATGGTCCTCTGACGTCGTGTTCGCCCACCAACGACGCTGCCAGCCCCTCTTGTTTCTGTACGGAGTCCACCGTGTCTGCCTCTGCTGATGTCCTCGGTTTTCCCCACGTCACCGCCGCCGCCGCCGCCGACCGCCTGCGCACGGGCCTGCCCGCGGCCAGCGTCGGCGTGATCCTGGGCTCGGGCCTGGGAGCCGTGGCCGACCACGTCGTCGACCACGGTGGCGTCGCCGTCAGCTACGGCGACATCCCCCACTTTCCGACCTCGTCGGTCGAAGGGCACAAGGGTCGGCTGGTCGCCGGCACCGTCGCTGGCACCAACGTGCTGCTGATGCAGGGGCGGGTGCACCGCTACGAGGGCTACGACGCCGCCTCGGTGGTGTTCCCGGTGCGGGTGCTGCACGCGATGGGCGTCAAGACCATCATCGTCACCAACGCGGCTGGCGGCCTCGGCGACGGCTACGCCGCTGGCGACCTGATGCTCATCGAAGACCACCTGAATCTGACGGGGGACAATCCGCTGGTGGGCCACAACGACGCTCGCTTCGGGCCCCGCTTCCCCGACATGAGCGAGGGCTACTCGCGGCGCTTGACCGGCATCGCCAAAGAGGTCGGCGCCGCCCGCGGTCTCAAGCTGCAACAGGGCGTCTACGCCGGCATGTTGGGCCCCAGCTACGAGACCCCCGCCGAAATCCGCATGTTGCGGACCATGGGCGCCCACGCCGTCGGCATGTCGACGGTGTTTGAGGTCATCGCCGCCAGCCACCTCGGTATGGAGGTGCTCGGGATCTCCTGCATCACCAACCTCGCCGCCGGCCTGTCGTCCCAGAAGCTGAGCCACGACGAGGTCAAAGAGACCGCCACCCGCGTGGAGTCGGCGTTTTCCGGCTTGATCCTCGACCTGTTGCCCCGGCTGGCCTGAGTCGGTCCCGCACGCACGTCCACCGACGTCCACCCACGTCAACCGACGCCTGCCACCAGGGCCGACATGTGGCTCGAGGTGGGAGCTGCCCCCACCGGCGATCATCCGAGGGGCGGCGACGGAACCATCGGCGGCACCGTGCGATACTCCAGCCATGCTGTGTGCCACGCGCGTCTGGTTCTGGTCGACTGCTGCCTTGTTGATGGCGCTGTCGTCCTGTGAGTGTGACCCTGAGGTCGTTCGTCTGCCCGGCGCCATTGAGGGCCAGGCCTGTGGCGAGGTGAGCCGGGTCGGCATCCCCAACATCAGCGTCGAGGTCCGCGGCCCCGTCAGCAAGACGGTTCCCACCGACGGCGCTGGCCGCTTCTTCGCCGGCGCCCTGCCCGAAGGCAGCTATACCGTCGTGGCCCTGCTGCAAGACGGCAGCGAGCAGGAGGTCACCCTGCCCAACACCCCCGTCGACGTCGGCCCCGACGAGGTCATCCCGGTCATCGACACCCGCTGCGATGGTCCCCCCGACGTGCCCGATACCGGCACCATCGACGGACAAATCTGCAACCGCCACACCGGCGAGCTGGTCAGCGAAGCCACCGTCTTGGTCATTGGCGCCAACAACGACATCATCGCCAGCGGCACCACCGACACCCTCGGCAACTTCGTCCTCGGCGACGTCCCCGAAGGCGAGCACGTGGTCTCCATCCGCGCGCCCAACTTCAGCCGCTCATTTCCCGTCACCGTCGTCGTCGGCGAGACCACCACCCTCGACCTGTCAGCCGGCGGCTGCGCCATCCCCACCACCATCGGCGGCGCCATCGTCGGCTCCCTGTGCGACCCCCGCGGCGCCGACGGCGCCAAGCTCGCCGGCGCCACCGTGCGCGTCCACCTGATCGGCAGCGACGCCGCCGACGACGTGCTGGACGTCTCAGACACCGCTGGCGAATTCTACGTCGGGGCACTGCTGCCCGGCCGCTACGACGTCACCGTCACCTCCATCGCAGCCGGCGTGAACGAGGTCTTCGCCGACATCGAGGTCGTCGCCGGCGAAGAAGCCACCATCGTCGGCCCCGACGCCTGCGCCGACCGCACCCCGGTCGGTCGCGTGCAGGGCCAGCTGTGCGACCTCGTCAACCTCGGCGGCCTGTTCACGGGTACCGTCACGCTGCACCAGGGCGGCACTGAGAAGGCCCGCACCACCACCGACGCTGCGGGCAGGTTCCGTTTCGACATCGTGGCGACCGGCACCTACGAGCTGCACCTGGGCGAACCGGCCGCTCGCATCGTCTCTCCCGTCATCGTCAACGCGTTCCAGACGACATTCATCGAGGAAGACACCTGCCCCCAACCCGCCGACATCTGCGAAAACTTCCCCCACCAACCCGATGTGCTCTCTGACGGCCGCATCTTGTTGGTCGTCGACCGCTCGGGCTCGATGAACTTCACCTTCGGCGGCCAGACCAGCGCCCAAACAAAATGGGAGGCGCTCAAGGGCGTGCTGTCGGGCGTCATGAGCACGCTGTCGACGACGGTGCAGTACGGACTCTTCGTCTATCCAAATCCCCAAAGCGACGGCGCGGCAGCCAACTGTTCGGCAGGCGTGCAGCGCCAGGCCATGGGCTCGACGTCGAGCCAAATCAACAACGCCCTGGGTGAAGTGAATCCAGCGGGAGGCACGCCGACGGCGACCACGATGGCCGAGGCCCGCGCCATCGTCGCTGGCCTCGCCGCCGACGATCGTCCCCTCGCCGTCGTCCTCGCCACCGACGGCGCCCCCAACTGCAATCTCAACGAGACGCGGCCCGGCGTCAGCGCCTGCAGCACGGACAATGGCACCAGGGTCTGCCAATGCACCTGCACCTCCAACGCCGTCGGCCAGAGCGACGCCAACTGCGCCATCTTCAACTGCCTCGACGACAGCAATACCAGCGCCGCCATCGCCGACATCGCCGCCCTCGGCGTGCAGACCCACGTCATCGGCATCCCCGACACGGGCTTGCCTGCCGGGCTGCAGGCGATTTTTCAGGGCTCGCTCAACACCATGGCCGTCGCCGGCGGCGCTCCGCTGGCCGGCGCCATCCGCTACCACAACGCCGACAACGTCACGGCGCTGCAGGCGTCGTTGGAAGCCGTCACCCGCCGCATCCTGGCCTGCCAAATCACGGTCCCCACGTCCCTCGACGGCGCCACCAGCGTCGAGGTCCGCCTCGGCGACCAGCCCATCCCCCAGGACCCCAGCCATCGCAACGGCTGGGACCAGACGGGTCCCGCCGGCGTGCAGTTGTTTGGCAACGCCTGCGACGCGGCCACCGCCTCGTTGTCGACGGTCACCGTTCGTCGTTGCGCCCGCCCTTGAGCCTGTTTGCGAGGTCATTGCATGTCCGTGTCGCCGTTGTTGCCGTCGTCGTTGTCGTCGTCGTTGTCGTCGTTTCGCCTGTTGGTCCTCGCGGTGCTCACGCTGCAGCTGTCGACGACGATGGGCTGTCCGCGCAGCACGCTGGTTGGTGCGCCGTGCGAGGCTGCGGGCGAAGAGCAATGCGAAGATCTGCAGAAGCTCCACTGCGTCGGCGGCGCCTACCAACTCATTGCCCCCTGCCACGCCGACTGCGCCCCCGGCCCCGGCGTCACCCATGAGCAAAGCAGCATCGATGCCGACGAGACCTGGCTATGCGCCGACAGCCCCCACCTGGTGCGCGGCGTCGTCGGCGTCGCTGTCGGCGCCACCTTGACCATCGAGCCGGGCAGTCAAGTGCGCCTGGAGCCCTCCAGCCATGTCGACGTCGACGTCGACGGCCGCGTTGTTATTGACGCCTCCCCCGGCGCCGAGGTGGTCTTTACCTCCAACAACGAGTTGGCGGGCGGCTTTGCCACCGCAGCCACCGGCGGCCTCAACGTCTTTGCGACGAGTGGTGAGCCGTCGCTCATTCGCCACCTCATCGTCGAACGCGGCCAAAATGGTCTGGGCGTTTTTGGTTTGTCGTCGACGGCGACGCCGCCGGTCATCGAACGTTCGACCTTTCGCGACAACAGCCTGTTTGGCCTTCGCCTCAGCTGCGACGCGGTGGACTCGCCAGTGCCCGACTTCGCCGCCGCAGGGAATTTGTTCTTCGCCAACGGCGACGGCGACGTCTCGACCTGCTCTCCAGAGTAGCCGGCTGGCTTTTGCCCTGTCGGGACGCGTTCAGCCCTTGCGCGACAGGCCCCGCCGCGGTGCCCCCGACGACGCCGACGCATCAGGCGCGTCACCGGTGGCTTCGGCGACGCCGACGAGGGCGACTTCGCCGACGGCGGCAACGGTGTTGACGGTCTGCAGCGCCTGGGCGGCCTGGGCAGCGAGGCCCGGCAGAGGGGCCTGAATCGACGACGCGGCGACCTGGGCGGCGACCATCGGGCCGAAGCTCATGGCGGCGTCGAGGCCGCTGTGGGCGTCGTGGCTGGCGCCGGCGTTGGCGGCCTGCTCGGCCTGCTGGTGGGACGCGGTCTTGGTGGCCGACGACGACGTCGTCGCGATGGGCTGGTTGGCCGCTTGATCGAGACGGCGAATGTGGTCGCGGGTCTGGCGGTCGAGGGTGGTGGCGGCCTGGCGGGCGGGATCGATGGGCGTCCGCACCTGCACCCGGACGCTGTCGTCGACGCGGGCCGCGACGGTGGGGTCCGCCGACGGCGCCTTCTTGCCGTGCAGGAACTCCGCCCCCTTGATGCCCCGCTCCATTTGCACCGCAGCGGTGTCGTAGACGGCGTCGAGTTTGGTGAAGGGGTCGCTGACGCCGTCGGGGAGTTCGTGCCTCTCGGTGGGGACCGGCAGGTCGTCGAAGCTCCGTTGCACCAGCGGCGACTGGAACTGCCGAATCGGCTCGAAGTCCGGGTCGTGCCACAGCGAACTCATGCCGGCATGGTGTGAAGAGCTTGAACCACCAACGCGCATCACCGACCTCGTGGGCTCATCGTAGGCGGTTGTCGGCCCGGTGAGCGATGTGGTTGCGTATCCCACCAGATCTGCCGACAACGACGCCATGTCACCGGTTTTCCTCGCCTTTATGAGCACGATCGCCGCGGGCGCCTTCGACGTCACCACCGTCGCTGAGCGCTCCCACTTCACGAGCACCGGTCGGCTGGCCGAAATGGCGGTGCTGTGCGAGCGCCTCAAGGGTGTGGGCCAGGGATGCGACCTGATGGGCACGAGCCCCGAGGGTCGGCCCATGCAGGCCTGGGTGTTGTCGTCGGTGCCGGTCGCCCAGCGGCCCACCAGCGCCGCGTTCAAGGCGCGGCCGACGGTGCTGCTCATCGGCGGCATCCACGCCGGCGAGATCGACGGCAAGGACGCCAGCGTCACCGTCCTCAAAGCCCTGCTCAACGCCACACCCGGCCAGGACCTCGCTGGCGTCCTCGACGCGGTCACGGTCGTCATCGTCCCCGTCTACAACGTCGACGGCCATGAGCGCTTCGGCGCCAATCACCGCCCCAACCAGCGGGGGCCTGCGGAGATGGGTTGGCGGGTGACGTCGTCAAACCTCAACCTGAACCGCGACTGGACCAAGGCCGACGCCCCTGAAACCCGCCTGATGCTCGGGCTCATGCAACGCTACGACCCCGTCGTCGTCGTCGACCTGCATGTGACCGACGGCGCCAAATTCCGCCACGACATCGCCGTCATGGTCGAGCCGTGGCACGACGACGGCACCGACACGCCGCTCATCGCGCCGGCGCACGCATTGTCGACGTCGCTGCAGACCCACCTGACGAGCACGGGCCACCGCCCGTTGGATTTCTATCCGTCCTTCGAGGTCGACGACGACCCCGGCTCGGGCTTTGCCCGCGGCGTCGTCCCCGGCCGCTTGTCGCATGGCTATGCCGCCCGGCGGGGTCGCATTGGCGTGCTCGTCGAGACCCACTCCTGGGTGCCCTACCAGCAACGGGTCTTGGCCACCGTCGACGCCCTCGTGGGCGTGCTCACGCTGGCCAAGACCGAAGCACCCCGCTGGCGCGCCGCCGCCGACGACAGCGACCGGCTGCGCAGTGCCCTGCCCGGCAAGACCGTCGACGTCGCTTTTGCGTCCGATCCCAGCACCGTCGGCACCATCGACTTCCTCGGCTACGCGTATACGCGCACGCCGTCGGAGGTCTCGGGAGCGCTGTGGACCGTCTACGACGAGAGCAGCCCCGCGCTGTGGCGGGTGCCGCTGGTGCAAGACGTGAAGGCGACGTGGTCGCTGACGGCGCCAGCGGCCTACGCGGTGCTGCCCGGCTTCGCCGCCGCCGTCCGTGAGCGTCTGACGGCCCACGGCATCGCCTCGACGACGCTGACGACGCCGCTGGACGTCGCCGACGCCGCGCACTTCACCGCCACGACGGTGACCATCGGTGCGCGCCCCTACGAAGGCCGACAGACCGCCACCGTGCAGGGCGCCTGGTCGACGACGACGTCGAAAACGACGACGACGACGACGACGACGACGACGACGACGACGACGACGACGCTCCCGATGGGCACGCTGATCGTCCCGGTCGGTCAGCCGCGGGGCCGCTTGGTGGTGGAGCTGATGGAGCCCGACGCCCGCGAGTCGCTGGTGGGCTGGGGCTTCTTCAACGCCCGCTTCGAGCAGAAGGAATACCTGGAGCCCTACGTCGCCGAGGAAGTCGCCCGCACGATGCTGCAAGACCCCGCCGTCAAGGCGGCCTTCGACGCCCGCGTCACCAGCGATGAAGCGTTTCGCAAGGACCCCGAGGCCCGCCTCGAGTTCTTCTATCGACGACACCCGTCGTTCGACGCGCTCTACAACGTGTTGCCGGTGCTGCGCTTGTCGACGGTGCCGACGCCGGCAGCCCCACCCACTCGGTGAAGCCGGCGCGCCGCCTGGTCGAGACCTGAAGGGCAACGACGTCGCGACGACGTCCAGGTGCGGCGCTCGGTGAGCTCGACGCAGGGCACCGAGCGCTTGGCGGTGCCTGGGCAGCGGCGCCGGGTTTCGGCACGAGCGCAAGCGATGAAGGCATGGGCGATTCAGCGCGGGGCTATCGGTCCTCGTCGAGCACCGCGAGGTCTGGCGCGCGGCGCGCCCCTCCAAGCTCAGTCCTGCACACGATCCATGCTGGCGCGGGCGGCGTCGACCTCGTCGCTGGCGACCGGGGCGGGGCGAACGTCGTCGACCTTGATCAGCGCCGCCAGCTCGCCGATCGCGTAGGCGAGGCCAAGGCGGGCATTTTCGAGTTCCAGTCGGGCCCGTTGGGCCTCAACCGTGGCGGCGAACGCCCCGAAGCGAGCGTCGCTGACGTCGGTTTGGCGCGCGACGCCCTCGGCGTACAGGTTTTCGGCGTTGGTCGCCGTCTTTTGCGCCAGCGTGGCAACCTCTTGCAGGGTGCGGGCGTTTTCCTCTTTGACCGCGAGGTCGTCGAGGGTGCCGCGCAGCTCACGCTCGATGTTTTGCTCAAGCTGCCTGACCTTGAGGATCTCCTGGTTGAGCTTGGCGTTGGCTTCGTCGATGGCGCCGAAGGTCTGGCCCCCATCAAAGATCGGCAATGAACCCTGCAAGATGACGGCGCCCGTGAACGGCAGGCTGGTGAAGCCGGAGGTGTTCGACGTGTAGCGACCCTGGGCGACCAGCTGGAAGCTGGGCAAAAAGCGCGACCATGCTTCTTGGCGGCCGCGGTCGGCGATGGTCAGCAGCTGCTTTTGCACGCGCAGGTCGATGCGGTGCTCCCAGGCCCTCTGCAGCAGCACGTCGAAGCTGCCCTGAGGCGGCGCCAGGGGCTGAGGAGCGACGACGTCGAAATCATCCATCACGCCCAGCAGACCGGCCAACGCCGCCTTCGCCGAGCGCAGGCCCGCACGCGCCTGGCGCTCCTGCTGCTCGGCCTTTTTGAGCTCGAGCTCGGCGCGCTCCAGCGCCAGCGACGTCTCGACGCCCTGGTCGAAGCGCTGCTGGGTCAGGTCCCGCTGACGACGGCTGGAGGCGACCTGCTCGGCGACGGTCTGCGTGAGTTCCTTGGTGGCGGCGATCTGGAAATAGGCGCGCGCGACGCCCCACAGCAGACCGGCCTGGGCCTGCGTCGTCGACAAACGCGTGATCTCCACGGCGCTGTAGGCGTTTTGCAGCTGCGGCAGGGACCGGGCGTTGAACAGCGGCAGGGCGGCCGTCAGGTTGCCGGTGGCCACCTGCGACGGCAGGATCGCGAACTCGGCGACGTCGGCGTTGCGAATATCGCGAGCGCTTTTGCGCAAGGCCTCGGCTTGCTCCAGCGCAGCTTGGCGCTGGATGGGATCGGGCGTGGCCTGGGCCTGGGCCGCGGTGATGTTGGCGATGGACTCGAACAACTGCGCTTGCTGGGCCGACTGCTCCGCCGAACCGAAGGCGGCCTTCTGCTCGGGAATGTTGAGGGTGTAGTCGAAGCCCAGGCTCACATTGGGCAGAAAGAGAGCCCAGGCCTTGGTGACGGTGGCCTTGGCGGCGTCAAGCTTGGCCGCCGCCAGCCGCAGATCGGTCGACCGCTCGCCGGCCAATCGAAAGGCGTCGTCGAGGGTGATGAGCTGTGGCTCGGCAGTCGGCCGCAGACCAAAGAGCCCGGTCGTTGACGACGCCGCCCCCTCCTGGGCAGCAGCGGGCCGGGCGACCGCGAGCACCGCGCAGGGGGACGAGCACAAGGACAAGGCAGCGAGGGGTCATCATGGTTCAGACGTGTCCGTGGCAGGGTCGCCCTTGGTGGCGAGGGCGTCGACGATGCGGCCGATCAAACGCACGAAGGTCTCGCGCTCATCGGAGCTCAGGCATGAGAGGAGTCTGGTGATCTTCACACCGGCGTCTTCTTCGAGGGTGCGAAAAGCGGTGTGGCCCGACGCCGTCAACGCAATCAGGACGACCCGGCGGTCGGCGTCGTCGCGCTCACGGCTGACCAGACCCTGGCGCTCCAGTCGGTCAATGACGCCCGTCATCGTCGGGGCCGACGCACAAATCCGATGGCCGAGCTCAGCCATCGGCATGGGCTTCCCCGCGACGGCGAGACACGCCACCACATGGATCTGGGGACCGGTCAGGTCGGGGTGCAGATGGGCAAGCGGATCGCGGATTTGACGCGTTTGCACGAGCCGCCGCATCAAATCGGAAATGACCGCGACCTGATCTTTCAGGTCTGAAACAGTTGCCATGGCGAAAAGTTAGCGGTAGAAACTTTTTGCGTCAATGGACTGTTGCCAGGGTTGACCTCTAGCGACCCGAAGAGATCTCGCAATGCATCGCGTCATGATCAGCTCCCTCGCTGCAGCCGCCGCCCTCGTCGCCGGCTGTTCCCCCGCCCCCGTCCTCGTGGAGGTGCTGCCGCCACGGACGTCGGTCACGTGTGCCGCCCCCGACAAGAGCGCCGCTGCCCTCGGCCGGGGATTGCTGGACGCCACGGCGTCGCTGGGTGCCCATGGCGCCTACACCGCCGACCTGCGCCTGAGCGTGAAGGGCCGGGACGCCACCGTCGACGGCATCACCATCGACTACACCCTCCCCGACGGCAGCAGCGCCACCATCACCAGCACGGCGCAAGACGTCGACGGCGACATCGTGGTCGGCGACACGGTCCTGTTTGGCGAAGACGAGAAGGTCCGCACCGCGCTCATTGAAAACGTGCAACTCGTGCCGCGCGAGCTGTCGGTGGCGCTGCAGGACGACGAGGGCCTCGGTCTGTCGAAGGTCGACTTCGCCACCATCGGCGTCAGCATCACCCCCATCGTCACCGGCACCGACGTCGTTGGCGCCGCCAGCACCTTCGCGATCGATGTCTGCAAGGGCTGCCTCGTGTTGCCGCCCGACGTCTGCGCTGACGACGGCGAGTTCGCGTTGATTCCCGTCGCCTGCCGCCCCGGTCAGGACACGCCGCTGTTCACCTGTGTCGGGGGCGTGTGATGAAAAAGCTGCCCATCATCGCCGCAGCCCTGCTGGTGCTCGTTCTGGTTGGCGCCTTTGTCTATCGCATCGGGCAGTCCAAAGAGCGCAACGCCGTCGCCAAAGCGGCCTCCGAGAAAGAAGTGATCACGTCGGTCCGAACGGCGACCGTGAGCACCAAAGACATGCCCCAGGTGGTGCAGATCACCGGCAACATCAAAGCCAACAACGACATCCAGGTGCTGCCGAAGTCCCCCGGTCGAGTCACCAACGTCTACGTCGACGTCGGCTCCATCGTGAAGGCTGGCCAGGTGCTGGCCACGGTCGAAGCCGTCGATATGGCGTTGCGCGTCAAGCAGGCCCAGGCCCAACTGCAACAGGCCCAGGCCGGACTCGAGCAGGCCAAGGTCCAAAAGCAGACCGCCCAGCGAGGCATTGAGCGGGCTCGGGCGCTGCTGGAGAAGGGAGCGATGACGCAAGCCGACTTCGAGGGCGCCGACGCCGGCGCCCAGCTGGCTGCGGTGGGCATTCTCGGCGCCGAGGCTTCAGTGGCCCTCGCCGACGCCAACCTTGCCCTGGTGCAAAAGGCCTTTGAAGACACGCGCATCACGACCCCGGTCGCTGGCGTCGTCACGCGCAAGAACATCAACATTGGCACCATGGCGCAGCCGGCGACGGCGGCGTTTTCGGTGCAGGACCAGTCGTCGCTCAAGATGGAAGGCGCCGTTCCCGCCACCTACGTCCCCAAGTTGGCTCTCGGCATGGCCGTGGAGATCCTCGTCGACGAACTGCCCGGACGCAGCTTCGTCGGCAAAGTGTCCCGCCTCGCCCCCACGCTCGACGCCGAAACCCGCCGTGGCGCCATCGAGATCGCGCTGGAGCCCGCCGAGGGTTTGCTGCCCAATATGTTTGGTCGAGCGCAGATCTCGTTTGGCTCGTCAGCCAACGTGCTGGTCGTGCCGGGCACAGCCGTGCTGTCGGTGGCGGGACAGCCGGCGGTGTACCTCATTGAAAAAAGCGGCGACGCCACCATTGCCAAGATGGTTCGACCAAAAGTCGGCGCCAAGCACTTTGACGAGGTCATCATCGAGGACGGTCTGTCGTCGGGCGACGTGGTCGTCGTCTCGGGCAACGCCGGCCTGAAAGATGGCGCCAAGGTCTCTCTCTCCGGCATCTGAAGACCGCGGCCATTCGAATCCTGTTCATCCAGCCCTGACGTGTGCAGCGGAGCCCCTCATGAAGATTTCAGACGTTGCCATCGACCGACCAGTCTTCACGACCATGTGCGCGATTGCGACCATGGTGATGGGCTTCATGGCGCTGAGCAAGTTGAACATCGACTTGTTCCCCGACGTGAGTTTCCCCATCGTCGCCATCACCACGACGTATCCCGGCGCGGGTCCCGAAGAGGTCGAGCAACAGGTCAGCAAGCGGATTGAAGACGCGGTCTCCACCGTCAACGGCGTCGACACCATCCGCAGCTACTCGCGCGAATCGGTGTCGGTCGTGGTGGTCATGTTCAAGCTCGACGTCGAAGAGCTCGAAGCCAACAGCGACGTTCGGGACCGTATTCAGGCCGTCAAGGCCCTGCTGCCCGCCGACGCCAACGACCCCATCGTCCAGAAGTTCGACCCTGCGGCGTCTCCCATCATCACCTACGCCGTCCGCGCCGACGGCAAGTCGCAACGCGAAGTGTCCCAGCTCGTCGACACCATCATCAAGCCTGGCCTGGAGTCGTCACCGGGCGTCGGCTCGGTCGTGCTCAAAGGCGAGCAGGAGCGAGAGATTCGCATCGAGCTGGAGCAATCCAAGCTGCAGGGCGTCGGGCTGTCGGTCAGCGCCGTCAGCCAACTGCTCCGCGCCGAGAGCCTTGACCTGCCGGGCGGCCGCATCACCGTCGGTGGCCGCGAGTTTTCGGTTCGCGCCAGCGGTCGCTTCACGTCCCCTGAAGATGTGGCCAACGTCGTGCTGACGTCGCGGCCCGACGGCACGCAGATTCGCGTGCGGGACGTCGGCGTCGTGCGAGATGACATCAAGGAGGTGCGCACCATCACGCGCCTCAATGGCGAACCTGCGGTCCTCTTTGATGTGCAAAAGCAATCCGGTTCAAACACCGTGAAGGTGAGCGACGGCGTCACGTCGGCTCTTGAACGATTGAAGAAGCAATCCGCGCTCAGTGGCGTGGAGATCCGCCTCGTCAACGAGCAGGCCAAGTACATCCGTCGCAACATCAGCAACCTGCGTGGTCATCTCATCGTCGGCGGCTTGCTCGCCATCATGGTCATCTTTTTCTTCATGCTCGACATGCGTTCGACGCTGATTTCTGCCGTCGCGCTGCCCGCTTCGGTCATCGCCACCTTCTTCGTCATTTGGCAGTTCGGCTTCACGCTGAATCTGATGACCATGTTGGCCATCACGTTGGCCATCGGCTTGCTGATCGATGACAGCGTCGTCGTCCGGGAAAATATCTTTCGACACCTGGAGATGGGCGTTGACCCCATGACCGCCGCTCGCAAGGGCACGTCGGAAATCGCCCTGGCCGTATTCGCCACCACCATGACGATTGTCGCGGTGTTCCTGCCGGTGGCCTTCATGGAGGGCATCATCGGCCGGTTCTTCCGGCAGTTCGGCTTGACCCTCGCCGCTGCGGTGCTCGTGTCTCTCGTCGTCAGCTTCACGCTCGATCCGATGATGTCGGCGCGCATCGCCCAGAAGGTCGAACCCAACCGCCATCAAGCCATGTTGAAGCACTGGTTCTACGGCCCGCCGACGCGCTTCTTTCATTGGATGGACCACGCCTACACCTCCATCCTCGGCTGGTCCCTCAAGCACAAAAAGTCAGTCGTGGCTGGCGCGTTTGCCATGTTTGCCGGGTCCATCGGCCTGGTGCAGTTCATGGGTACCGAGTTCATGGACAAGGGCGACCAGGGCAAATTCAAGGTGACCTTCGAGGCCCAGGCCGGCATCTCGCTGGCCGAGAGCGACCTCCTGGCCAAGCAGGCCGAGAAATTGCTGTTGGCTGTTCCCGAGGTGGTTGACGTCATCACCGTCGTGGGCGTCGACCGGGATGCCAGCAAGTTCGCGATGACGGCCATCACGACACCGAAGGGCGAACGCAAGCTGACCTCGAACGACATCATGAATCTCGCTCGCGACGCCCTCGCCCCGGTCCCCGGCGTGACGGTCAACCTCAGTGTTCCTGGCATGGTCGATAACGGCGTCGCCGAGCCGGCGCCCGTCCAACTGATCGTCTCTGGTCCCGACCTCAAGGAATTGGAGCGGATCGGCTTTGAGATCATTGCTCTGCTCAACAAGATCCCAGGTACCCGCGATGTCAGCATCGACTTGCGGGCGGGCAGTCCGGAGCAGCGCTTTGTCGTCAATCGGGAGCGCGCTGCGGACCGGGGCGTGAGCTTCGCCGCTGCCGCCCAGGCGCTGCGCTTCTCGGTGGAAGGCGACGTCGTCACCACCATCCAGGACGCCGGCAATGACGTCGACGTTCGCGTCCGTCTGCGCGACGAAGATCGCTCCAGCGTGGACCGCCTGGAGCAGATTGTGGTGCCCAACCGTCGCGGGGCCCTCGTGCGCCTCGATGAGTTGGTGGACGTCGTCGAGACGCCAACGCCCGCCAGCATCACCCGCAGCGATCGCGAGCGCGCCATCACGGTCAGCTCCAACCTCGCCAATCGCTCGCTGGGTGAAGTCACCGCCGACCTCAAGGCAGGTATCGCCTCCATCAACATTCCGCCGGGCTATACGACCCGATTTGATGGTGAAGCGAAGAACATGGCTGATACGCTGACCAATATGCTATTGGCCCTCGGCTTGGCGGTTATCTTCATCTACTTGATCCTGGCTTCTCAGTTCGAATCATTTGTTCATCCGTTTACCATCATGCTGGCGTTGCCACTGGCGGTCATCGGTGCGCTGCTGGGTCTGTTCCTGAGCGGCACGTCCATCGGCATGCCTGCGATGATTGGCATTATCTTGTTGATGGGCCTGGTCACAAAGAACGGTATCTTGTTGGTCGACTATACGAACCAGGTTCGTGAGAAGACCGGCAAGAACGCCCACGATGCCCTGATGGAGGCCGCCCCCGTTCGCCTGCGCCCCATCGTCATGACGTCAGCCGCCATCGTGTTGGGCGAATTGCCGACGGCTCTGTCGCGCGCTGAGGGTTCGGAATTCAATGGCCCCATGGCGGTGGCGGTCATCGGGGGTGTCATCACCTCGACCTTGCTGACGCTCGTTGTCGTCCCGGTCGCCTACACGTGGTTCGACAAGCTGAGCATCAAAAAGTACCACCAGTCAGAGACCACGCCGCCGTCGACGTCGACGTCGTTCAGCACGCCTGCCGAGTGAAACGGCACCGGTCGTGACGACACGTGATGACCAACGACCCGCTTTGGCGGGTCGTTGGTTTTTGCCGCCGGTCACGCGACGACGACGAAGTCCTCATCTTCCCGCAGGCCGACGTTGACGCACTGGGCGCGTACGGCGCCACGGGCACCGCTGGTGCCGACAGCGCCGACGACGAAGGCGCCCGCGGGCCTCGCTGCCAACCAGCCTGTACCGTGCACGACGACGTCGTGGGTCACCCGCCCGACCTTGCTGGGGTCGACATCGACGAACGCCATCGGCGCAGCCCCCGCCCCCCGCAACGCACGCGAGATGCGGCGCCCCTCCTTACCGGCGCCCAGGACAACAACGGCACGGCCAACGAGCCCGAAGTCGGCCACGAGGTGCCTGGCCTTCAAGCGGGCCAACGTGTCGCGGTCGGTGCTGTGGGCGCGAGTGAGTTGGTCGGCGTGCTGTCGCCAACCGTGGTGCACGACGGGCAACTTGATGAAGCGATGCCCCCGCCCCAGCAAACGAAGAAACAGGTCGTAGTCTTCGGGGAAGTCGCCGTCGACGTAGCCGCCCACGTCGTCAAACGCCGTGCGGCGCAACGTGGTCGCAGGATTGCACACGGGCTGCTCGACGAAGCGTTCACGACGGTGATCGTCGACGGTGAGCAGGCTGTTTTGCCACATGGCGTAGCCGCTCATCATGGTGCTGTGTCGGGGCCGAATCGCGATGCGGCTCGACACCACACTCAGGCTGTCGTCGTCGCACAGCGCCTGGACCTGCAAGCGCAGCCGGTCAGGATGCATGATGTCGTCGGCGTCCATGCGGGCGATGATGTCGCTGTCGGCCACAGCGATCCCCGCATTGAGGGCGTCGACGAAGGAGACGTCGCGGCCGATGACGACGACGGTGACGCGTTCGTCGTCAACCACGATGGGAGACACGCTGCCATGGTCGACGACGACGACGTCGAAGGCCACGCCGCGCGACCGCAAGGTGCTCGCGAGCGCGCGCCGGAAATGGTGCCCCTCGACATCGCGCGCGGCCATGACGACTGTGACCGCTGACGTCGTCGTCATCGGCATCGGCACAACAGCATCGGCACCGGAACTCGCTGGGTGACATGGTGCACGAGGGCCGCCTGGTTGTCGTTGGTCGTGGTGGGTGCGCGGGCCCCGATGCGCATGGACGTAGACGTGAACGTGGACGTGGTCAGCGACGCCGCCAGACGAACGGAGAGCCAACGCAGCCCGTCCGGCGACTCAGGGCCGAGTTCGGCTCACGCAGCCCCACCCGGCCCGCAGGCTGCACCTGGCTGCGCCTGACGGCCCCTCAAACGATGCGGAAGTGGTCCTTCAACGTGCAGCGGCGCTCGCGGGAAAACGACAGCGCTGTCGTCAGCCCCTCGCCCGTCGGCGAGGCGATGGTGAAGCTCGTGTAGCCCTCGCCGCCGAGGCCGAGGCCGGCGTAGGTGGGCGCGTTCTTCACGAAGATCGACACGTCCATGGCCCGAGCCATCTTGTGCAGGGCGTCGATGTTGGTCGAGTACATGGCGGCGGTGTGGCCAAAGCCATGCTCGGCGCGCAACGCCGCTTCGATGGCGTCCTCGACGTTCTTCACGCGCATCAGGCCCAACACCGGCATCAGCAGCTCCGACTGGATGAAGGGGTGGTCTTCGCTGTCGACCTCGCACAGCAGCAAGCGGGTGTCGTCGGGGACGGTCTTGCCGATGGCGCGGGCAATCTTGGCGGCGTCCTTGCCGACCCAATCCTTGTGGGGATGAGCGCGGTCGTCGGCGAGGACCAGCTTCTCGAGCTTGCTGATGTCGGCGCGGCTCATCTCGGCGGCACCGGCCCGGACCATTTCCTTCTTCAAGGAGTCGGCGACGTCGGCGACGACGAAGACCTCTTTTTCGGCGATGCAGACAATGTTGTTGTCGAGGCTGCAGCCGTTGACGATGCCAGCACCCGCCTTGCGCATGTCCGCAGTGTCGTCGACGACGACGGGGGGGTTGCCCGGGCCGCCGCAGATGGCGCGCTTGCCCGACTTCATGGCCGCCTGCACCACGCCGGGGCCGCCGGTGACGACGACGAGACGGATGCCCGGGTGGGTCATCAGCTGGTTGGCGCTCTCGATGGTGGGCTCACCCACCATGTTCAGCAGGCCGTCGGGACCGCCGGCGCCGACGATGGCGTCGTTGAGCTTCTCAACGAGAAACCGACAGACCTTCTTGGCGGACGGATGCACGTTGAAGACCACGCCGTTGCCGGCGGCGATCATGCCGATGCCGTTGCAGATGATGGTCTCGGTGGGGTTGGTCGTCGGCGTGATGGCACCGATGACGCCGTAGGGAGCCCGCTCCAGCAGCATCAGGCCGTCGTCGCCACTCATGGCAATCGGGCGCAGAATCTCTGTGCCCGGCGTTTTGTCGGCGACGAGGAGGTTCTTGTTGATCTTGTCGGCGACGCGGCCGAGGCCGGTCTCTTCGACGGCCATGGTGGCGAGAGCCTGGACGTTGTCGTGCACGCAGCGACGCATGGCGGCGATCATGGCGTCGCGGGTCTTCATGGTCATGGTGTCGGTCAGGGCATCGTGGGCGGCGCGGGCGGCCTTCACGGCGCTGTCGACGTCGTCGTAGATGCCGCGGCGACCGCCGCCACGACCCGTCATGGGTGCGCGCGAAATCAGCGCCGGCGATGGACCGCAGACCTCGGCGGGAGCAGGCGTCGCCCGGGGATTGGTGACGGGGCCAACACCGAGGGCCGGCGCCAGCTTGGCCACAACCTTGGCCACAATCTCGTCGATTTTGCGGTCGTCCATCGTCGACATGGGATCAGCCTTTCCGAAACGTGTGTGGCGCCAGCCACGGACGCATCAGGACCTCTGTGGCGCCTGCCGCAGCATCAGGACGTGTGTGGCGCCGGCCGCAGCATCAGGACTTCGTGAAGGTGACGGCGTCGCCAACGACGACCTGGTCGACGATGGCCATGATGACGTGGTCGACGGGGCGATTTTTGGTGACCGCCGTTTGGCGCGCCGACGAACCAGCGCAGTACAGCACCAACTCACCGACGCCAGCGCCGACGGCGTCGGCGGCGACGATGACGCCGCCGGTGGCCTTGCCCTCGGTGTCTGCGCCCTTGACGAGGAGGAGGGGGAGCCCCTCAAGCTCGGTGTCTTTCTTGGACGACACGACCGTGCCGATGACCGTACCCAGCAACATGGAGCTCTCCAAAGACGATGGCGCCGCCGCGGACCTGCCAGGGCGGCGCCATGCAAGCGTGGGCTGCACGCCCACCCGGAAGGGGGGCGCGCAGCGGAACCGACATCAGGCCTTCTTCGCCCCGAGGGGGAGGACGGCGTCGATGTTGGCGTGGGGGCGGGGGATGACGTGCACAGAGACGAGCTCGCCAACGCGCTCAGCCGCGCGGGCGCCGGCCTCGGTGGCGGCCTTCACGGCAGCGACGTCGCCACGGACGATGGCGGTGACGTAACCGCCGCCGTAGCCCTTCTCGTACCCGACCAGCTCGACCTTGGCGGCCTTCACCATCGCGTCGGACGCCTCGACCATTCCGACAAAGCCCTTGGTCTCGATGAGGCCCAAAGCGAGCCCGGCAACATTGTCAGCCATCGTTCTCTCTCCTGAAGTGTCGCCCGCTCGTGGCGACGTTAGCAGTTAAATCGCTGATATCACTGAAGAATTCATTGAGGGACCGCTCAGCCGCCGCCGCCGCCCTTGCCGGCCTGGCCGGTGATGCCTTCGAGGGCGGACATGGCCGCCTTGGCCGCTTCGTCTATCTCTGCTTCGGTACCGGCGAGGTACAGACGACCGAAGGCGCCAAAGGGCGTGAAGTCCACCAGGCGGATGTTGGCGGCCTTCTCGGCCTCGTTGGCGGCCAGCGCGATGTAGGCCGCGGGCTCGCACTCCATGATGAAGAGCGAGAGGCCGGGCTCAATCATGGCGCCGAAGCGGATGCGGTCGATGATCATCGCGTGCATCGGCTGGATGTTGCGAATGATGGTGCTCGACACGACGCGGGGCTTGATGCGGTCTTCGACCTTGGCGCCCATGGCCCCAAGGACGGCGGCGCCGGCGGCCTGGACCACGCCCTGGTCTTCATGGTGCAGTTCGAGCATGCCGTAGCTGCGCTCGACGACGATGGTCGCGGGCTGGGCCGCGGTCGTCTTGAGCGCGCTGTCGAGCAGGGAGTGGATCTCCATGCCCGGCGCGATCTCGACAAACAAGCTCGCCACGCCGGGGACCGGGTAGTAGCCCTTGCAGGTGGTGCAAATGTGCGCCGCCACCTGGGGCTGCAGCGCATCGAGGAACGTGTAGCTGCGAAGGGTGGCCATGAGCCTGGAGCCTCCTGATCGGCGTGGAAAAACGAACTGGCCAGCTGCGTACCACGTCGGAATCGCTCTTGGCTAGCGAGCCAGGTCAAGCCGTCAGGATGTCAGGATGTCCGCGCCGCTCAGCGCTGGATCCGCTCCCATTCGTGCCCCACCACCAACGCCCCAAATGACACACCGCCGTCGACGTAGGTGTGGGCCGCCCAATAGTCCCGGGGGTCCGACGCCAACGTCAGTGTGCGTTTTGAACCCGCGCCCCGCACCGTCAAGGCGGTGGTGTGGCGCTCGCCGGCCAGGGTGAAGCTCAGGTGGAGTCGCTCGGGGCCCTCGGCGCCACGCAAAATGCGGTACGTGAGGGATTCCGTCGACCAGTCGTCATAGTCGCCCACGTGGTGCCAGCCGGTGCCACGGCCGTCGATCCCGACAGCCCGCAACTGGTAGAGCTGAAAACCCATGCCACCGGTCTTGAAGGCGCGCTGATCAATCCACAGACGATTGTCGATGCCGGGTGCGGCGGCGTCATCGCTGGCCGTCAACGGCGTCACCAACGGCGACAGCGCCAGGTCGGGGGCCACCGACACCACCGACGGTGGCGGCACAAAGGTGTAGCGGGATTCACCGACGCCGGGATTCTTCGGGTCGCCGACGATGACGAGGGTACGGCGGCCCCCGGCGTCGATGCGGATGGGCAGGTGCTGCACCTCGCCCGTCTTGCGATAGGTCAGGACCATCATGGGCTGGCCGCCATGCTCACCGACGACCCAATTGTAGCTGTTGGTGGTGTTGTGGCCGAGGCGCCCGTAGCGAAACAGGCCGATGCCGCCCTCGTGAAAGTAGTAAAAAGCCACCGGTTGGTCTTCGCGACCACTGCCGTCGATGTGGCGCGTCCACAGACCCCGCAGGGAGGCGGCGTCGACGCCAGCGGCATGGGGGCAGCCGCGTTCATCATCGTCGTCGGCGGCGGCGCTGCTGACGGTGGTGACGGTGGTGTCCGTGGTCGGGACCTGCAGCCAGGCCATGGATACCGCGACGGCCGAAACCGACAGCACGACGGTCAATACGACGGAGGCAATGGAGGCGGCCTTGTTCATGGCCCCCATTATGACAAAGCCTGCAGGGTCGCGCAGATCTGATGGCCCAGTCCGTGGCACACTCCGTCCATGCGTCGCCGCTCCCCCTTTCTTGCTTTCATCGCCATACATGTAGGGGCCTGTGCGCTCTTGGTGGCCGGGGGCTGTCAAAAGCCGTCAACGTCTTCGGCGTCGTCTTCGGCGTCGTCCTCGGCGTCGTCCTCGGCGTCGACGACGAAGAAGCGCGTCGTCATCGGCATCAGTCAGGAACCAGACACGCTGTTCATGCCGTTCAAGGAGATGAACGCTGCCGAGCATATCGGCCGACCCGGCGCGCTGATGCTGACGGTGTTCGACGAGCATTGGCAACTGGTGCCCCAATCCGCCACGAGCATTCCCACCGTCGACAACGGCGGCGTCGTGATGGGCACAGACGGCACCATGCAGGTGACGTGGACGTTGAAGGAGGGCCTGTTTTGGGCCGACGGCGTCGCCGTCACCGCCGCTGACTTCGTCTTTGGCTGGCAGGTCATGAGCGACCCCGAGTTGGAGGTCATCGACCGGGCCTCGGCGTTGCGCGTGAAGACCATGGAGGCGAAGGACGACCACACCCTCGTCGTCACCTGGCAGGCGCCCTACGCGTATTACGCGTACTTCCGAAACCACGAGCCCCTGCCCCGCCACCTGCTGGAAAAAGTATGGACGACGGACAAGCGCAGTCTGTCGAGGTCGTCGTGGGGCACCAGGCCCGTGTTGGGCGGTGCCTTCACCGTCGCTGAATGGGTGCCCCAGAGCCACATCACCTTGCGACGGAATCCCTTCGCCAAGGCCATGGCCCCAAAACTCGACGAGATTGTCTGGAAGATCATCCCCCAGACCCAGACCATGGAAGCGGCGTTTCTGTCGGGAGCCGTCGACGTCATCTCGGTCATCGGCTTCACCTTTGACCAGGCGCGCGACTTCGCGGCCCGCCACCCCGAGGCCGTCACTCATTTCACGCCGGGGCTCATGCTGGAGCACATCGACTTGAACCTCGATCACCCCGCGCTGCAGGACCGTCGGGTCCGACAAGCCCTGGTCCATGCGCTGGACCGCCAGCAGCTGACGACGACGCTCTTTGGCGACAAACAGCCTGTGGCCCATTCGTCCGAGCCCGACGACAATGACGACCCCGGCGTGCTCCGCTTTGCCTTTGACCCCGCCCGGGCCCGGGCCCTGCTCGATGAAGCGGGCGTTGTCGTCGGCGCCGACGGCCGCCGCGCCAAAGACGGCCTGCCCCTGCAGTTCACCCTGCACAGCACCGCCGGCGACCGATTGCGTGAACAGGTCGAACAGCTGCTGACCGGCTGGTGGCGCGACGTCGGCGTCGAGGTCCGCATCCAGAATCAGCCTGCCAAGCTGCTGTTTGGCGACACCATCCGCAAACGACGCTTCGACAGCATGGTGATGTTCACCTGGACCAAAGAGCCCAACAAGATCGACGAGACCTATTGGCGCTGTGACCAGAAGCCCGTCGAGCGCAATGCGTTCCAGGGGCGCAACTACCCGGGCTTTTGCGACCCCCGGGTGGACCAGCTCCTCGATGAAGCGCAGCGCACCGTTGACGAGACCGCTCGCCGGGCGCTGCATCGCAAGATTGCCCGCATCATCAGCGAGGAGGTCCCGATGATTCCGCTGTACGACCGCGTCGACGTCAGCGTCACCCCGAAAAACTTCGTCGGCTGGCGCCCCACGGGCATCTTGCAGTCCGTCGCCCACAACGCCCAGGAGTGGCACTTCGACGGCGCAAACACACCGTGACGCCGTTGTCGGCGTGCTACCTCGTGCCACCATGAGCAAGGGCAAGGGCTTTCGCACCTTCAGCATCGACGGCTACGACGTCCTGGTCGGCAAGGGCAGCCACGACAACGACGCGCTGACGTTCGACGTCGCTCAACCCCACGATGGGTGGCTGCATGTCGGTGGCGGAACCCCGGGCTCCCACGTCGTCGTCAGAAACCCCACGAAGGGTGACATACCGCACGCTGTCGTCGAGGCCGCCGCCGCGCTGGCGGGCTGGTATTCAAAGGCGCGCGGAGCCCCCAACGTCAAAGTCGACTGGTGCAAGCGCTCCGACGTCACCAAACCCCGCGGTGCGCCGGCCGGCCTGGTTGAACTCAAGCGCTTCAAGACCATCAAGGTGAAGCCGGGCCTGCCTGCGGGCGCCGACCCCGACGCCTGACAGGTCACGAAAAAAGGGGCCCGCGTGGGCCCCTTCGTCGTCGTCAAAACTACGCCGACACAACCTGCTCAGGCGATGGTGATGCCGTGGTCGAGGTAGACGTCCTGGATGGTGTGCAGGAGCTCCACGCCGTCCTTGCGGGACTTCTGGAACGCCTTGCGGCCCGAGATGAGGCCCATACCACCAGCGCGCTTGTTGATGACGGCGGTGCGGACGGCGTCGCCGAGGTCGGTGGCCCCTTTGCTCTCGCCGCCGGAGTTGATGAGCGGAATGCGGCCCATGTAGCAGTTGGCCAGCTGGTAGCGGGCGAGGTCGATGGGGTTGTCCGACGTCAGGTCCGTGTAGACCTTCTTGTGCGTCTTGCCGAAGTTGACGGCGTTGTAGCCGCCGTTGTTCTCGGGGAGCTTCTGCTTGATGATATCGGCCTGCACGGTGACGCCGAGGTGGTTGGCCTGGCCGGTGAGGTCGGCCGACAGCATGTAGTCGACGCCGTCCTTCTTGAAGGCGGTGTTGCGCACGTAGCACCACAGCACGGTGACCATGCCGAGCTCGTGGGCGCGGCTGAAGGCGGCCGAGACTTCCTGCAGCTGACGACGGCTCTCGGGGTGGCCCCAGTACACGGTGGCGCCGACCGACGTGCAGCCCATCTCGAAGCCCCGCTCGACGCTGGTGAACATCGTCTGGTCGGGTTCCTGCGGCAGGCTCATCAACTCGTTGTGGTTGAGCTTGAGCATCATCGGAATCTTGTGGGCGTATTTGCGGGCGATGGAGCCCAGCGCGCCATACGTCGAGCAGACGGCGTTGCAGCCGCCGTCGATGGCCAGCTGCACGATGTTGGCGGGGTCGAAGTACTCGGGGTTGGGAGCGAAGCTCGCGCCGGCGGAGTGCTCGATGCCTTGGTCGACGGGCAGGATGGACACATAACCCGTGCCTGCCATGCGGCCGGTGTTCATCAGGTTCTGGAAGTTGCGCAGCACGGTGGGGCTGCGGTCGCTGTGGCTCATGACGCGGTCGACGAAGTCGGGTCCGGGCAGATGCAGCGTCGCCTTGGGAATCGTCGTCGATGTGTGGTTCAGCAGCGCGTCGCCGTCTTTGCCCAACAGCTCCTGGATTTTGCTCAAGCTCATGCAACACCTCATTGATCGGACGGTTGTGTCGGTCGTGTTCAAGTGACGGCGGGTTCTACGACGATGGCGCCTCTTGCTGCACCTGTCGGCAAAAAGGCGACACCCGCCTACATGGTCATACAACTAATGACGTGAGCACGCCGTCCGGCAGGCCTCAAGGTCCTTGGTGAAGCGGCTCATCCCAGCGATGCCAAGGCTTGCCCAGGCCGCCCGGCGGGCCAGCAGGTCTTGCACGCAAGGCACCTTGGGGCAGCGTTTCTGCAGCAACACAGCACGTTCTCGGGGAGGCACGTCATCCCAGGCCAAAGAGACCACCGGCGACGGGGCCGGCGCCGACCCTGCCCTGGTCGTCGGGCGCGCCGGCGACTTGGGAGGCACCGTGGGGGCGGCCGACCTCGGCGGTGGCGCGGCCGACCTCGGCGGTGGCGCGGCGGGAACGACGGCGGGAACGACGGCGGGAACGACGGCGGGAACGACGGCGGGAACGACGGCGGGAACGACGGACACGGGGGCCGCCTCGACCCGCGGTGGCGACGGCAGCGACGAGGGAAGCAGCGCCACGATCAACGCCACGATCACCGCCGCTCCGGCCAGCGCGGCGACGCCGGCCCAGCGGCGCCCCGAACGCGAGCCCAGGGTCGCGGCCACCACCGCGGCGGTGGCACCTGACACCGGGGGCGACGACGACGACAGCGCTGACGACGCCATCGACGACGGCGACGACGCCAACGTGGCCGGCCGGATCAGACTTTGGCTGGGTTCGATGGGTCTGGCGAGTTGGGGCCCCGAGGCGCTCTGAATCAGTTGCTCGCGGTGGGCGGCGATGGCCCCCCCAAACAGGGCTCGCATGCGCTCCCGCAAAATGGGGCCGTCGGCCCACAGCCCACGCTGTTGGCCCCACTGCATCAGCGCCGAACGAAATGTCAGGCCGTCGACGAAGCGCTTGCTGGCGTCGGGGTCGAGGGCCCGGTCCAAGATGGCGCGCAGCCCGGGCTCGATGCCCTCAAAACCCTCGGGGCGATGGTGGCCGCTGGCAGCGATGGTCCACGTCTCGTGGGCGGACTTCGAACCGTAGTAGCGGGTGCCGAGGATGAGTTCGGTCACCACGACGGCGACAGCAAACAAGTCGACGGCGCGGGTGACGGGCTCGCCGCGCAATTGCTCGGGAGACATGTAGGCAAGCTTGCCCATCACGAGTTGGGGTGACGTTTTTTCGACCTTGACGGCGCTTTGGGCGAGGCCGAAGTCGATGAGCTTCACCTCGCCCTCGTACGAGACCATGATGTTTTGCGGCGAGACGTCGCGATGGACCAACTGCAGCGGCGCACCGTGTACGTCGCTGGTGCGGTGGGCGTAGTCGAGGGCTTCCAGGACCTCGGCGGCAATGTGGACGACCAGGCCCGGGTCCATGGGGCCGGCGGCCGTGTCGGCGAAGGTACGCAGGTCCTGGCCCGCCACCAATTCCATCGCCAGGTAGTAGCGCTCACCGACGAGGCCAACGTCAAAGACCTGGCAGATGTTGCGATGGTTGAGCTGGACCACGACCCGGGCCTCGTCGATGAACCGGGCGACATACTCGCGGTCGTCGGTCAGATGCGGGCGCAGCGTCTTGACGACGCAGTGCTTTTCGAGACTGGCGATGCCGGCCACGCCGCCGCTGCGGGCTAAAAAGACCTCGCCCATGCCGCCCTTGGCAATCGACGACAACAACAGATAGGGCCCGAAGTGCCGCGGTAACGGTTGGCGCTGGGAGCGCTCGAGGTCGTCGATGCGCTCCAGCTTGTGCAGCAGGTCGGTCTCGGTGGTCACGACGGGGTCAGTGTGTCACAGCCATTGGTGCCGCCAAGTTCCCAACCCCTCGGCCCCGGAACGATCCGGCCAGCGGGGCCGCATTCCAGCGTGCGAAGACAGGGCCCGCAGCGACTGTGGACGATCTCCCTTGAGCCGCAGCCTCACACCAGCTACATGGGTGGGGTATTTCCAGCCGCGAGGCTGCACGCATGATCGGGAGCGCAACATGGCCAAGAGCAATCGTGAGCTGATCAAGCTCGAATCCACCGCCGGCACCGGCTACTTCTACGTCACGAGCAAGAACCGCAAGACGGCGAAAGAGAAGCTCGTTCTCAAGAAGTACGACCCCAAGATCCGCAAGCACGTCGAGTTCAAGGAAACCAAGCTCAAGTGAGCTTGGACCTCGTTTGACTGGCAAAGAACGCGTGGCACCGGCCGCGCGTTTTTTTTGGCCTTCTGTCGATGGACTGGCACGGGCCATCGCCGCCGGCGAGCAGTCATTGCGTCGGCAGCCCTGATCGGGACGCGACACCCCGACCGTATGACAGAGTGTGCACGTGCGCCGTCTGACTGTCCTGCCCGCCCTGCTTGCTTTTGCCTGCGCCTGGTCGAGCGCGGCGTTGGCCGATACCCGCTCGGCCTCACCAGGCCCCACCGCTGTGCTGCCTGCCGACGCAGCAGGCCTGCTGCCTGGCGCCCGCGAAGCCCTCGACGCCGCCGTCCTCACCGCGCTCCGCAATGCCGGTCTGCAGGTATTGCCGCCCGAGCGCACCGCTCGCTTCATCAAGGACGCCGTCGACGCCGGCTTGAACTGCAGTCTCGCCGACGATGACTGCGCCCTGCGCGCCGGCGTGGCGGCCGGCGCCGACGCCGTCGTCTTGGCCCGTGCCGTCCGCATTGATGAGCGGCTGGTGATGGTGCTGCGGCTGCTCTCCGTCGACGGCAGTCCGCCACGCGCCGTCGCCGGCCCCGTCGACGACGTGGGCTTGGTCAATGGCATCACCGTTCTTGCCCGCCGTTTGCGCGATCCCGGGCTGCCGACGCCCGCCACCCCCCTGCCGGTCCCGGTGGAGGTCGTCCCCGTCGACGCCGTCGTCACCGTCGATGGTCGCCCACGCGATGAACAGCCGGGCAGGCATGGTCATGTGTGGCTGGTGCCCGGCACCCACGTGGTGCAGGTGAGCGCGCCAGGCTTTGCAGACACCCAGGTCGTCATCGACGTGCCCGCCGATCGCATCCTGCCTGCACGGCGCATCGAATTGGCCCGCGGCTTTCCGCCCCTCGCCGCCATTGGGCTTGGCGTCGCCGTCGTCGGCGGTGTCGTGTTGGGCGCCGGGGGCATCGGCACCGGCATCGCCGAACTGCTGCTGGCGCAGCCCCTTGAACGAGGCCTGCGCACCACGACACAATCCACTGGCCAGATCTTCATGGGCACAGCCGTCGTCGGAGCCCTGGCCATCACGGGCGGGGCGGCCGTCGCCCTGGTCGGACTGGGGGAATGATGCTGGTCCGAAATGCCACCGCTGATGTCGTCGTCGTCGTCGTCGTCGTGCTCGCCGCCCTGACGGGCCAAGGCTGTCGCGTGCTGGGCATCGACACGTCGGTCCCCTGCGACCGCGATGACCAATGTCCCAACACCGCCTGCGTCGACGGCGTCTGCGGCGGCGAAGGCGAAGGCGAAGGCGAAGGCGAGGGCGAAGGCGAGGGCGAAGGCGAAGGCGAAGGCGAGGGCGAAGGCGAAGGCGAAGGCGAAGGAGCCCCCAACCGCCTTGGCGGCCTGGTGGTGGGTGACGGAGGCTTCACGGCCATGCCTGCCACCTTTGGCGACCTGCCGACCGTCGCCGTCGTCGACAGCAGCGGGTGTGGCAGCGGCTGCACCGGCAAACAGCCCCTGCCCGGTCAACCATCGGCTCGCACCACTGGTGCGCGTCCGGGAGGCACGATCATTTTGCGCGAGCGCAGCGCCGTCGAACTCATCGTGCGGGCCCCCACGGCCGACCAGCCCCTGATCTTTTCCGTCGGCAACGGAGGCAGCGCTCTGAGCGTCGAGGTCGACACCGACCACGCCGTCGCCAGCCTGGGGCTGACCCGTTGCAGCGTGGGCCCCCTGTTTGCCGGCGCCTGGCATCACCTGCTGTGCGTCACCGACGGCGTCGACGGCACCTGCATGCTCGACGGCGTGGAAAGCTGCGATTTCCTCGATGATAACGGCGACCTGGGCGAGAGCGGCAGCGTCGAATTCATCGCTGGCGCTGGGGCCCTTGCCGGGGCCCGGCTGTTCTCCGGCGATGGCGCCCTGCCCATCGACCTCGAGGCCGAGGCTGCTCGACGCTTGCACGCGTATCTCGGCATCGATGGCGACGTGGTCACTGAAGCGATCGCCGACGGCGCCGTCGTCCAAGCTGTGGGGTCGCCGCTGCTGATCTCACCGCGCTGGCCGCGCCTGACGACGTCTGCACCCATCGCGGGCCTGCTGCTGGAGTCGGGCAACGAGGCCATCCAGCAATCCGTCAGCTGTCCAAACGACCTGCTGATCGTGCAAGGCGTCCCAACCTGCTCGCTGGACAGCGACGAGAGCGTCACCCTCAGCGTCACCGGTTCCGGAACGCTGTCAGCTCGCGTGGCGACAGGGAACGGCGCCACGGCCGGCATCGGCGACGTCGTCGCCAGCGACGAAGGCCTTGCCAGCAACCGCGCCGTCACCCTCGCCATCGACGCGCACGGCCTCATGCGCGGGGCCATCGTCGACGCCGTTTCAGTGGATGCTCGACGGGTTCGCCTCACGGCCCGGGTCTCCGGGGTGCGGGTGTCGTTGGCGGCCGTTTCGCAGGGAGCGCGCGGCACCTATCCGGGCGCGCGCCTCGGTGACCGGCGTGAAGCAGACCGCCATCAGCTCACGGTGCCGGCGGGCGTCGGGCGGGTGTCCATCGCGCTGACCCGCCTGGATCAGCGGGCCGTTGGCGTCGCCGAAGTCGTCGTGGGCGCCCAACGATTCACGGTGCGCACCACCGCCGACCGGGCGGACCTGCTCGACGAGCAAGGCGACATCAGCGCCAGCGCGACCCTGGGCGCAGCCGGGCGCATCGAGTTGGGCGTCGGCGTCTTGCCCACCTGTGACACCGCTTGCGCCGCCTTGCTGCTGCCTGGTGCCCCAACGAGGCTGTTCCTCGGCGATGGCACCGGCGCCAACGGTAGCAGCGACGGCATCGTCATCCACCGCGTCGACCTCTTCGACCGCTGAGCCAAACGCACGCTCAGGGACGACGACGACGACGACGAGCGCCACCGCGAAACGCCAGCAGCAGGCACGCCATGCCGGCGACGTCGGGACGGCTGTGGCTCGTGCACCCGCAGCCGTTGATCTCGCCTTCACCCTCGCCTTCACCCTCGCCTTCACCTTCACCTTCGCCTTCACCCTCGCCTTCACCCTCGCCTTCACC
>CAJBHN010000967.1 GCA_903952805.1 uncultured Myxococcales bacterium
AGACCTTGGGTCGCCGCATGAATGCGCTGGCCAACAACACGCGTTGCCGCATGCCATGCGAGTAGCCACCCAGCAGGTCGTCTTCGCGCCCCTTCAGGCCAAAACGAGCCAGTTCAGCCATGCCGATGTCCTCGACGATGGCTGGGTCCTGACCGTAGAGGCCGGCAATGAACACCAGCAGTTCGCGAGCACTGAGCCGCTCGGGCACATAAGGGCGGTCGGGGATGTAGGCGAGTCGCTGTTTGGCCGCCTCGGGGTGGGTGACGTTGTCGACGCCGTCCACCAGGACCCGGCCTGTCGATGGGATCAGCAGACCGGCAATCATTTTGATGGTCGTCGTCTTTCCCGCACCGTTTGGGCCCAAGAACCCAACGACCTCCCCCGCCTTCAGCGTGATGTCGAGGGGCTCAACAGCGATGCGATGACCGAAGCGACGACTGAGGTTCTCAAGGATGAGCATCGGGTTCCCCTGGTGTACCTGCGTCGACCGAGACCAGATCGCCACGATCGACGACGCCCAACACCCGGCCCATGGTCAAGCTGCCGCCCAATCCCTCGGCAACGGCGACAAAACGATCATCGACGTCGGTCAAGGTGTTCACGGTTGCGTCGAGCCTCCACCATCGTCCCGGGGTGCCTGTCCCGTCGATGGCACCCCGGTATACCTCAGTGAGGGCATGGGGAACGAGTCGCGCCATCTGGGTGCCCGCGTCGAGCAATCGGTATCCCACCAGGGCTCGAGCGGGGTGTCCGCAGGCGCGCAGGGCCGCGGTGGCGAGGGCGGCAGCGCCATCGCAGTCACCGCCGGCCAGCAGCATCCGGACGGCGCCCGGGGCGACCGACGTGGCTCTGGCGTCGACGCGGTCGTGGACGGCCTCGCCCACCAGGCGGGCCGTTTCCAGGACGTCAGCGCGACACAGGGGGCGGGCGAAGGCGACCACGACATCGGCATCGCTCTCGATAAATGGGCCTGGACGGCGGTGGGCATCGCTGGCTTCGACGTCGAGCGGCGCCAACCGAGGCGCGCCCCGGCCGAGGTGCAGGCCAGCCACCGAGCTCAGGCCCTCAACGGGGATGTCGACGGGCGCGCCGGGCAGGGCGGTGGGGGCATCGCCTTCGGCGAAGGCCCCCGGCCCCGTGCGCAAACCCTCGGGCAAGGCGCGCGCCACGACGACGCCATCGGCCAGGGCCACGATGGCTGGGCCCTGGCGCTGGATGGTCACTCGTTGGCGCTCGAGGGATGACAGCTCAAGGAGAATCACCTGTTGTGGCGCAGTCAAGCGCAAACGGTGGAGCAACTCCAGCAACACCACTGGTCCAGCAATCGATCCGCCGGGGCGGCCATCGACGACGACGCGACCTGCACGCCAGGCGACGCTCCGTTCGCCGGGCCGGACGTACTCGGCGGCCACGACGATGCCATCGCCGTCGAGATCAACGGTGAGGCTGGTGGTGCCGCCGGCGTCGAGGCGCGTGCTGCGGACGACGCGCTCTGCCGCC
>CAJBHN010000968.1 GCA_903952805.1 uncultured Myxococcales bacterium
GAGACCGCCAGCACGTCGACGGTGGGTCGTACCCGCAAGATGTCAGCCAGCACCGCCGCCCGTTTATAGCCGAAGGAGCGAGGGCGGTATTCGATGTCTTTGTGCTCGTCACCGTGCGCGTTGTACGCGAGAAAACCAACCTTCAGGGTGCCAACGGTGACGACGGTCGGCTCCTGTTTGGGCTCCTGGGCATATTGAACGCCGGTGGCCATGATGCCGAGCGTGTCGAGCTCCTGCAGCGTGCTGCGGAACCCCGGCTCGGCGAAGTCGAGGGCGTGGTTGTTGGCGACCGAGACGACGTCGACGCCGAGGGCCTTGAGGCCGGCGCCGTATTTCTTCGGCGCGCGGATCCGCCAGGTCTTCTTGGCTTCACCAGCATCGGTGTCGGCGAGGACGCACTCCAGGTTGAGGAACGTCAGGTCGGCCCGGGCAAAGAGCTCGCGCGTGTGTTCAAAGACCCAGCCGGCATCACCCTTGCCGGGTCCATCGATGGTGTCGGCGACGCCGCGCGCGACCGAGGTGTCGCCGGCGAAAAAGAGCGTGACGTCTTTCTTGTCGGCAGCGAGATGCCGCGGCGCGGGTGGACCGGTGAGCTGGGAGCCGAGCACGGCCGGGGTCGCGTCTTTCGACGTACACCCCGCCGCCACGAGGAGCGCGCTCAGGATGATGAAGGACGCATGACGCATGCTCTCGACTTGCCATGACGTCGCCGACGCGGCAACCCGCGCCGGGTGGGGTGTCGTCGGGAACACGCATTGTTCGTCATTGCGCCGCCGAATGTCGTCGAGCACGTCGCTGGTCACTGCCTGGTCGTCGAAGTCCCGACGCGCGCCACGACGCGTCGGACCATCAGGCGCGACGTCGGTCAGGGCGTCGGTGTCGGTGTCGGTGTCGTCAGCTGACGAAGCTTCTCCATCGAGACCACCTGGTAGCGCTTCGATGTGAAGACCACGGCCGGCGCCGGCGGCGGATCCAACGCGCACCCTCCCGACGTACAGGCCGTGAACATCGGTTCGATCAGGCTGCGCAGGGGTTCGAAGAGCTGACCGTCGCCCCGTTCGAAGGTCCTGAAGCGTGAGCGGTCGACGACCAGGTAGTCGACCCCCGTCTCGTCGGCGAAGCGGACCACGTCGGCGACATCACGAGCATAGTACGCGGCGTACATTTTCTTCGTCCGCTCAGTGACGAGGTCGAAGTAGCCCAGGCGGTAGGGGTGGGCGAGCTTCCAGTTCTGGTAGACGCGGCGCCGACCAAAGAGGGGGACCTCGTCCATGATCTGATAGTTGCCGGCAAAGATCGCATCCTTCGGCGTCTTGGTTTGCAGCCAGACGTAGAGGTCGGCGTCGCGGCCGTAGTCGCGCCAGGAATTCGGGGGCTTCACACCATGACCGGCGACGACGAGCAGTGGCGCTGCCGTCAGCGCTGCGGCGACCAGCCCGGCCTTCCATCCCGAAAGCACCTGGCGGACCCCGGCCCACGTCGCCACCGGCACCAGGGTCGCGAGGATGACGGGCCAGCCGTGCGCGACTGCCCGATGCGGAATGTGCAACTGGAAGGCGAGGTGACGGGCCAGCAGGTGGGCCAACAGCGTCGCCGACAACAGCAGCAGCTCCGGTCCGACGTCGAAGCGACGGCGACGGGCCATGCCGACGACGCCGACGGCCAGCAAGCCGCCCCAGATCCACACCAACGTGTCGCCGCTGACGCCCGTGACGAGCGGCGTTCCCACCGGCGCAACGAGGCGATCGATGGCCTCCTCGGGGTGCTTCCAGAAGGAAGGCAGCGGGACATAGGGAAAGCGGCTCCCACGCTGCCAGGCCGGATGGTTCAGGGCCTCGTCGTAGCTGATGATCCGCCCCCACGACGTCGGTGCCCGCAAATCCTGGGCCTTCGCGAGGCCGAGGGCCAGCACCGACGCCACGAGGAACGCGGCCACGGGCTTCACGCGCCGGGCCCGCCACAGGTCGAGGGCCACGAGCACAGCGGCCGCCGGCCCACAGGCCAGCAAAGGCGAGGGATAGATGCCGCCCTCGACGATGAGCAGCACCACCATGAAGCCCCGCCGCTTCTCGACGACGGACCAGAGGAACAACGCAAAGAACAGGGGCGCGAAGCTGCGGGGATGCCCGCCAACCGTCGATAGAAAGACGCCTTCGGCGTGGGCGTACAGCACCGCCGCCGAGGCCCCCACCAAGGTGCCGCCACGACGCCAGCCGATGGCAAAGATGACCGCCACCGTCGCGAGGAAGAGTACGGCGCTCAGGCCGACCGCGGCGTCCTTGGGGTCGATGAACGTCGACAACGACGCCATCAACACCTTGTAGAGGGGCGGCGCATTGTAGATGTCAGCGTATTGCTCGAGCAGCTCGCCCGGCGGGAACGTGCCCTTGTCGAACCAGGCGTAGAACTGGTGGGTCACCTGTTTGGCGTCGGTCTCCGCGCGCCAGCGCCCAAAGCCCGGCCCGAAACGCACCGCCGCGATGACCAGGGTCCAGGCCGCGACGACGAGCGCGGTGACGATCTCCCAGGCTGCGAAACGTCGCGACGATGGCGTGACGGCGTTCGTGTCCGTGGCCGTGTCCGTGGCCGTGTCCGTGGCCGTGTTCGTGTCACTCATGCTTGGCGGACCGACACGGTGACGATGGGCCGACCGGCGCCGCACGAGGGGCATCTCGCACCGAGCAGCCGGCGCCCTTCGCCGGCAAGCACCAGCAGACAGAACGCGGCATCGCCGCCGACCACACACCGCAGGGAGTCTGACATGCAGGTCCTGTCATGCGGTCGGCGGAGCGCGTCAACGCCCGTCGCACCGTGGACAAGCCGGTCGGCGCATGCGAAACCTCCGCCGCGGTCGACGTGGCTGTCGCCGTGGCTGTCGACGTCTGTGTTGACATGTCTGTCGACGTGCGGGTTGAGGTTGTCATGCTCGGAAACAAGAAGATCGTCGTGGTGATGCCGGCCTACAACGCGGCGGCGACCCTGGAGCGGACGGTCGCCGAAATCGATCGCACCATCGTCGATGACATCATTCTCGTCGACGACCGCTCGACGGACCAAACCGCCGACGTGGCCCGCCGCCTCGGTCTGCACACCATCGTGCACGACAACAACCGGGGCTATGGTGGCAACCAGAAGACCTGCTACACGGCCGCTCTGGCCCGCGGCGCCGACGTCGTCGTCATGGTCCATCCAGACTACCAATACACGCCGCTGCTGATTCCCGCCCTCGCGAGTTGCATTGTCAGCGGTCTGTACGATGTGGCCCTTGGCAGCCGCATCCTTGGCGGCCGCGCCCTTGATGGTGGGATGCCACTGTACAAGTACATCTCGAACCGCTTCCTCACCGCGGCCGAGAACCTCCTCATCGACGCCAAACTCTCCGAATACCATACGGGCTACCGGGCCTTCAGCCGCAATCTGCTGGCGACGCTGCCTCTCGAGGAGAACGACGACGACTTCGTCTTTGACAACCAGATGCTCGTGCAAGCGGTCGCCTTTGGTTTCAAGATCGCCGAGGTCACCTGCCCGACGAAATACTTTGATGAGGCGTCGTCGATCAGCTTCACGCGCTCGGTGAAGTATGGCCTCGGGGTGCTCAAGTCGGCTGCCGAACTGCGTCTCAAGCGGATGGGTGTCGTCGACCCGGGTTACCTGCGCGCCGACGGCCGCAAGCTTGCGCCGTCCACGCCAAAGAACGATTGAAGCAAGGGCCACGTCGCCGGCGTCGCCGGCGAAGCAGAAGCGAGATGTCTCCATGGGTGTGCCCGTCGACAGATCTTCAGGATGGCTGCCCATGAAGACCAGGCCCATGCTCCGCGACGCCGCATGACCGAGCTCTCGACGCCAACGACGCTCTTGCGCTCCCTTGATGTGGCCGCCTTGCGGCGCATCGTCGGGGCGGGCTTTGTCGTACGCGTGCTGTTGTGGGCGTTGTCGTCGGGCAGCGGTGACATTCGCAGCTGGTCGCGCGTGGCCAGGCAGGTCGCTGCCCACGGCGTGCGAGGCCTCTACGAGGCGGGACCGCCGTTTCGGCAGTCGCCGGTGTCGGCGCTGTGGGCCGGCCTCGCAGCCAACCTGTCGACGTGGCTGGAGGCACCGTTCGAGCTGGTCTTCAAGGTCCTGCCGCTGAGCGCTGACGTCGGTCTGGTGGCGTTGATTCTGACGATTGTCCGGCGACGCGGCGGGACCGAGCTTGACGCGTGGCGGGCGGCTGCCATCCAGGGCACAGCCATGGCTGCCATTTGGGTCACCAGCCACCATGGTGGTCTCGACAGCGTCCTCATCTTCTGCGTCGTCGCGGCCGTCTTTCTCGTCGACAAGGGAGACCGACCATTGCTGGCCGGCATCGCCCTGGCCGGCGCCATGCACATGCATGTCGTCGCGGTGGTGTTGTTGCCGGCCCTGTGGATCGCCCAGGCAAGCAGTGTCCGCGGGGCCGTTGTCTTTGGCCTTGGCCTCCTGCTCGCGTTGTCGCCGTTGGCTCTGCCCCTGTCCATCCAGGGCCCCGAATTTCTGGTCAACGCCGTCGTCGTCGGCGTCGGATCGAACCGCTGGGGATTGCAGTTCGTCTTCAGCGAAGGCGCCGAGCTGGCGGTGATCGGCAGCTGGTTTGATGTGGTCGGCGCCGTGGTGGGGGCGTGGAGCTGGAAACTCTGCCTCGTGGCCAGCTGTGCATTGGGGCTGCTGGCTCGGGAGCGCCGGTGGTCGACGCTGCACCTCGGGGAGCCTCGTCGTCGCCGCATTCCTCGTGCTCACGCCCAAGCTCGGCATCCAATATGCGGCGCTGCCGGTGGCGTTGCTCGCTCTTGTCGGCCGACGTCGGGCTTTGCTCTACAGCGCCTTGTCGGGGGCCTACGCGACGGCTGTGTACCTCGGCGCCTCGAAGGCCGAGATGCCGTTGGTGTCGAACCATGCGGCGAGCATCTCCTTCGAGGCCGGTCTGCTGGGGCTCGCCAGCTGGCTTGTGCTCGTCTCGCTGGTGTGGACCTCGCTGTGGCCCAGGTCGGCTGCACCGGCTGATGAACGGTCCACCACCGGCCCCCATGTCTTCACGTTGCCAGCGGTCTTTGCCGTTGTCGCGACCCCCTTTGGCCTGGCCCTCGCGTTGGCGACGCCCCCGTTTCAAGTTGCCGATGAACCGCTGCACGCCTTCACCGCCTGTGCCATCGCCAACGGTCAGCTGGTCCCCGGGCATGATGCGCCGCCGCCCTACACGACGACGTTCGACGTCCCCGCCAGCCTGGTGGCGTTCAATCGGTCCATCGCTCGCCTGAAGTTGCCGCACCACCCAGAGTCGCAGGCGTCGCTTGATGCGCTGCTGGCTGCGGCCCAAATACCCCACGACCCGACGTTGATGCACATCTCGACGCGCGAGGAGACCCGCGAACTCAGCGTCTATCCGCCGGTCATGTACGGGCCGCAGGCCGTCGCGTGTGGCCTCGGCCAGGCGGCGGGTTTGCGACCGATGTCGCTGTTGACGTCGATGCGCCTCGCCAACCTCGCCGCGTTTCTGGTGCTTGGGGTCCTCGCGCTCTGGCTCTTGCCCGTTGGCCGGGAGGTCGTGGCGCTGATGCTGTTGTCGCCCATGGCGTTGTCGTCGGCGGCGTCGGCATCGGCCGATGGCCAGTTGATTGTGCTGATGGCGCTGTGGTTGGCGCTGGTGCTGAAGACGGCGACGGCGCCCGACGACGCCCGACCCCTTCATCCCCTGGCCATCGTCGGCTTCGCCGTCTTGGCGTTCCTGTTGAGCATGGCCAAATCGGTCTATCTGCCCCTGGCGCTCGCGTTCGTGGTGATCCCACGTCGACGTTTTTCCTCCCGTCGCGCCCGGGTCGCGGCCCTCGCTGTCGTCGGCGCGGCGGCCCTCGTCGGTGCGGTGGTGTGGATTCCGCAGTCCGACGGCGGACTGGATGCCTACGCGTCCGCGCGCGGCTTCGACCCCAAAGCGACGCTCGACGCCCGTCTGGATTCGCCGTTCATGTTTCTGCTCGCGGCGTTGCGCACGTTTTTTCGCGAGCGCATTCTCACCGGCGTCGTGGGCACCCTTGGTTGGCGCGACACCGTGTTGCCGTTTTCCTCCATCGCGCTGTTTTGGGCCGCGCTGCTGCCCCTGATGGCGCTGGGCGGCGGGCCCAGGTCGTCAACGTGGCGGGGGGTCTTGCTTGGTCTCTTCGGGCTGGGCGCGGCGGGAGGCTTGCTGCTGTTTTACGCGCTCTATTTCACTCCACCCGCAAACGGCCACGTGTCGGACGTGCAGGGTCGGCACTTCATTCCGCCCATGCTGTTTCTGACGGTGGCGGCGTCGGAGTACCTGGGCCTGCGGGTCGGCTTCCGCGGTCGACGGACGATGCTGGTCGTCGTCATGCTGACCGCGCTTGTCGTTTTGCAGTCCGCGTTGGGCGCCGTCGAAGCCCGCTTCTACGGCCATCATCGCGATGTTGCGCGGGTCATGCAGGCGTCCTTTGCCGTTCCTGCTGCAAAGCCCCCGACTCCCTGATCAGCACAGGAATCCACGCAACGCCTCAAGGCGCCAACGGTCATGGGCGCTGCTGGTGCAGCGCGCCGCGGACGGCCCGGGCGACGGCGGTGGCGTCGGGGCCGTCGCCGTGGATGCAGACCGTGTCGATGTCGGTGCGGGCCGCGAGGCCGGCGGCGACGGCGGTGGCGTCGTCGACGCCGAGCACCGCGCCAGGCAGGCCCCGGGCCAGCAGCCAGCCATGGTCGTCGGTGCCGCGGTCGCCAAAGGCCTCGCGGATCAGGCTCAGTCCACGGGCCAGCAGGCGCGCACGGCTGCGGGCCTGCCAAAACAGCACCAGCGGCAGTCGTCGGCCAATGACGCTCGCGACATCGTCAACGACGTCGGCCATGACGTCGGCGCTGGCGTCGTCGTCGCCGACGGCGTGGTAGAGGGCACCGTGGGGTTTGATGAACGCCACCGGCACACCCACGTCGTCAGCGTGGCGACACAGCCGCAGGATCTGCCCGGTCAGCGAGGCCCGCAGCGTCGGCGCGTCGATGCGCAGGCGGGTGCGGCCGAAGCCGTCGACGTCTGGGTAGCTTGGATGGGCGCCGACCCGGACCCCGTGCCGCCGACAGCCCTGCAGGGTCAGGACCATCGTGTCGTCGTCGCCGGCGTGGCCGCCGCAGGCGATGTTGGCGTCGTCGAGCAAGTCGATGAGGGCGTCTTCGTCGCCGCTCAGCACCCGCTCGCGGAGTTCGCCGACGTCGGCGTTCAGGGTCTTTGTCGAGGGCACCATGTCGTGATGCTGGTGCCGTCAGCTGAAAATCTGTAGGGGGTCGCTGGATCTGCTCGCCGATTCAGCGATGTGCCAGGGGTCACCTGGGAGGCCCGTCGGCGGGGTACGTCGTCGACACCGCGCCTCCGTGGTGCAGCGCCTGCGTGGTGCGGCTGCGGTGTGACGGCCATGTGATCATCAGCGTCAGCAGGGTCGGAAGCGGGCCTCAAACTGCGCGTGCCAGTGCCGCGCTTCGTCGAGCGCCACCGCTTCGAAGCTGACGTTGGTCCCCGGCCGCAGTTGAGCGAGCCGGTAGCGGTCGACAGCGATGACGTGGGCGAGGCGTGGGTAGCCGCCGGTGGTGATGCTGTCGGGACCAAGGACCAATGGCTGCCCCGAAGGCAACAGCTGCACCGCCCCCGGCCACACCGGCACGGTCGCCATCGACGTCGCGTCCGCGCGGCGCGTCGCCGACATGGGCAACGGCGTCGTGCTTTCCAATCGCAGCCCCTGGCGGCTCGACAGGGGCGAGACGGTGAATGCGTGCTGCAACAACGCCGACCAGACCTCGTCACCGCAGCGGTCGCGCTCATGGCCGGGCACCACCCGCAGGACCGACAGA
>CAJBHN010000969.1 GCA_903952805.1 uncultured Myxococcales bacterium
CTTTGCCCGCCCTGCGGATCACGCACCAGGCCCTGACCCCGGAAGGTCGCGAAGTCTTTCAGTTCCAAGGGTTTGGAGCGGATGGTCGCCCCAATGGCATCATTGTGGTGACGGCCACGGCCCTCGCTGGTCACGAGGCCCCGGCCAAAGCAGCCTTCGAGCAGCTATGGATGAGCTGGCGCGCCGTGTGACGCGGTTTCGAGGTCCCCAGTGAAGCTTCCGACGATAGCCCCCACCCGCCCCAAGCCCGTCGTCACCGTTTCGTCCGACGTGCCCACCAGCGGCAGCAGCGCAAACCAGAGTCCCCTGAACGTCACCGCGACAGCGGTGGCGACGACGACGGTCGACGTGGTCGAGCACGGTTCCCAGGCGTCGTCAGCGGCTCTCAGGGGCGCCATCATCGGACAGCAGGGAGTCGGCTCCCAGACGAAGGCGAAGGCACCCGGGGCCACCCTGGCGCTCTTGGGCTTGCAACTCCTGCAGGGGGCCAAACAGGTCGTCTCGTCCCTGAACATGGGGGTGAAGGCCGCCATGGTGGGCATGCTGCTTGTCGGCACGCCGTTGTTGGCATCGGCAGACACGGTCTTTCTCGATCACAACAACGCCCCCAAAGAAATTGCCGTCGCCCGTGACCTGGCGAGATCGAAGGGCGAGCCCTTTATCCTCGTCCGCCCCGACAAAAGTTCCCTCGACTCGGTGTTTGCCAAGGCCGAACGGGGGGAAGCCAACATCCGCCACCTGATCCTGTCGGGGCACAGTTCGGGCCTGCAGGTTTGGGGTGTCGACAACGCGGGCACGCCGCGGGAATCAAGCATCGATCAGTTCAAGGAGCTCAAGGCCAAATACCCAAAGGCCTTCAACCAGGTGCAGCACGTCACCTTCATGAGCTGCTACGCGGGCTCAGCCGGCAACTCGGCCCAGTGGAGCGCGGTCTTCGACAAGGCCCGCGGGATTTCTGGCTTCTTTGGCAGCGGGCCCAGCAAGGATCAGCCTGCCGCCCACAAGATGCTGAAGAACACTGAACTGGCGATGCGTGCGTTGCCCGCTGGTCGTCTGTCGCCCCAGCAGGCGCTCATCACGGCCAAGCAGATGGCCCAACAGCCCGGGGCCAACGTCACCCTGTTCGCGGTGCGTCTCGACGGCACCCACCACGCACGAGGTCAGTCGACGACGCCGTTGGATCAGGCGTCAGACCGCAGCACCATGCTCCGGCTGCAGGCGTTTGAACCATTCTTCGAGGGGCGCGCGGGCTTCGAGAGTGTGCCCACCAACCATGCCCGCAGCCCACTGCGCGACTACTACAACGCCCTGCAGGCTCATTCGAACGCCCTGCCCGCCGACGACTGGCAGCGTGGTGAAGTCAACACCGCCATCGGCCAGACCATTCGCCTCATCTACTTCGACGCCGTCGTCGCCAAGTTCCAGGGTGCCCACCAGGGGACCATCGACGCTGCCCGAGCTGAAGCCGCCAACGCAAAGCTGGGCATCGCCATCCCGACGGACCTGACCAAGCTCAATCGGGCCCAGATCCTTGAACTCAGCAAGGCCATCGACGGCGTCGACGTGTCCAGCCATTTGAACCTGCAAACGCTGCGGGACTTGCTCAGAGATGGGCTGCGCAACCTCGATACCACGATCATTCCGTCGACGTGGATTGGCTGACGCGACGCCAGGCGATCGGACCGCCGCCGTCGGCCTTGACGATGAATCGAGCGACGCCGCGCCACAGTTGATCGAACTGGGGCCTGCGGAGTTCGACCGTGAGATGAGC
>CAJBHN010000970.1 GCA_903952805.1 uncultured Myxococcales bacterium
GGTGAAGGCGAAGGCGAAGGCGAAGGCGAAGGCGAAGGCGAAGGCGAAGGCGAAGTCCCATTGGTGGCGTTGCCGTTGTCATTGGAACTCTCAGGCAGCCAGGACGCTCCCGCTTGTGTTGCATTCACCACGGATGCCAACGGCGAAGTGACGTTGAATGCCATCAATGCACAATGCACCGCGTCCAGTTTCACCAACGACCCTCTTCTCGAACTCTTTGACGCCTCTGGCGACGCTGTCGACAGCGACGACGATTCGGGCACTGGTTTCTGCTCGCAGATTCGCTTGGTCCTCGACGCCGGCACCTACACGGTGTGCTTGACGGAGTCTTCATCCACCGAAACGGCGACGGCCACGGTCGATGGTTCGTTCCTCGCCGAGAGCACGCTGGCGCGGGATGCCCTGTGCGATCCAGCCAGCCTCGTCGCTCTCTGCGACGAAACCCCCACCGCCTACAATGGTGACGCCACCTTGGACACGTTGACCTGCGCCGAGCGGGTTATCGACAGCATCGCCAGCGAGGACGTCACCGGGACCGCTGCAACACCCGGTTGCGTTGACTTCACGCTGCCTGCCGCAACGGACGTCGTCATCACCGCCAACAACAGCGGCTGCCTCACCAACCAGTTTGCGGATGCCGATCCTCTCATGGATTTGTTCAATGCCGACACCGATGCGTTCATCGAGAGCGACAACGACGACGGCCCTGGCCTGTGCTCGCGCATCGTTCGGACCCTGCCCGCGGGGAACTACTCCGTCTGCATCGAAGAAAATAGCTTTGATGAAACCGTCACCGCGACAGTCGACGTATTCACAGCGGATAACCGCTGCAGCGTTGTCGCCGGTGTTGCTGTCGGCGGCGTCTGTGTCTTCGGCGACCAGCTGCAGCTCTGCGAGGGCACGAGCGAGTGCCTGCGCACCGGCATCAATGACACCTTCACGTGCGCTACCGAGCTTCCTCCAGCAGCCGAAGGTGCCGACTGCATTGAAGGATCCAACAGCGTCCAGAATTGTGATGCTGGCCTTGTGTGCCTCGCCGGCACCTGTCTCGATCCCCGCTTCGCAGCCTGCGAAGATGGGGTGGTCGAAGCCTCGGCTGGTACCACCTCAGGCCTCACATTTGCCCAGACCCGCGACCTGATTGACCCCTCCTGCTCTTTCGGTCGCAACGAGCGCTCGTTCTTTTACGAGGTCACCGGGGCCACCGTGAACCTGCGCGTCTCTGCCTTCGGGACAAATGCGGGAGCAATGTCGGTCTCGCTGTTTGAAGATTGCGTCAACGATGACGAGCTTGCCTGTGTCAGCAACTTCGATGGCACTCCAACAGCGACCGCCAACAATTTTCGTCAGGGCCAGATCGTCACGATTGTCGTCGAAGGCGAGTCCAACACCGGGTTGTTTGACCTCACCATCACCGAAATCCCGCGGACCATTCTCGGCAATGGTGCCTCTTGCGAGCCGACTTCCACGACAACGACCTGCCTTGCCGCCGCGTTCCCCGACCTGGCTTGTCTGGGCGGTCCGTCGGCGGCGACCAATCCCTTTACCTGCCGCGAGCCCGCGCTGCTGACCAACGTCGGCGACGCTTGCGTCACGGGCAACACGGCCACGATCTGCGGGCCTGGCCTGCAGTGCACGGCGGCGGCGGGGCAGACGGGCACCTGCGCCGTCTTCACCGAAACCGTGTTGGTGTCGGCCCTGACGGATGCTGACGCGACGTGGCTTCGTCCGAGTCCTACGTGCGGAGCGGACATATCCGAAATCCCATTTGAGGAATTCGAGATTGTGAATCCCAACGCGACCGCGATCACGGTGTCTGTGTTTCAGAGCAAGATCGGAGAGCCCGACGCGCTGCGATGTCCGGTCGACATGTTCCTCCATGTGTTCAGCGCCCGGGTCGGCGATCCGGCGACGGCTGGGTGTCTCACCGGCAACGACGACGGCGGTCCTGGTACCTGCGGCCTGGTCAGCTCGATCACTGTCCCTGCCAACAGCAGCAGGTTCATTGTTTCCAGCACGTTTGGTGAGCAGACGCCGGCCTTTGACATCGCGTACCAGATGAACTTCAGCGGCGTCGGGGTGTTCAACGTCAACGCCCTCTGATGTCATTTCAGGTGGCGGGATGATGCGGGGCAGGCACAACCTGCCCCGTTTCTTTTGCACCACGGGTCAATCTGATGCCCTTTTCTCGGATGTATTCACGACAGCATTGTCATCTGTTCAGGTAAACGGGCTGGAGGCGGACCTTCTGACCTACCCCGTTCTCCGGTGCCAGTGCGGTGACTGATCCCGAGATCTCTTTGATCTTCGCCCACGTCGTGGGCTCGCTCAAAGACCTCTGGAATGGACCTTGCCCCTCGCCCACAGGGGATCCCTTCGGGCCCCGGGGCGGCGTGGTTCCCACTCACTCCGCTCGAGAGGCGCTTCGCGCAATCGTCGACTGGGCGGTGCCAC
>CAJBHN010000971.1 GCA_903952805.1 uncultured Myxococcales bacterium
TCCTGTCGTGGGGGTGAACGGGCGTGGTGGTGACGGTCAGCGGGTGCGGGCGTCGACAGCGGCGGCGTCGCCGACCACGCCGGCGTAGAAGGCGCCAACGCTGGTGCCGTTGACGACGGCGGTGCCGAGGTCGGTGTCGTAGACAAAGACGTGCTGGTCGCTGTCGATTTCAAAGACGTCGACGTTGGCCTTGTTTTCGTGCTCGTCGAAGAAGGCGTCGACGCTGGAGGCCCACGCTTCGCGCGGAAGCTGCACGCCGCTGGGCGAGAAGTACTGGCGCAGGGTGGTGTCGCCGAGGCTCTGCGTCAGGCCGAAGCGGACCTCGGGCAGGGCGTCGATGGCGTGGAGCCACTGGTCGTTGGCGGTGCCGCAGCCCTCGCACAAGATCGGGTTCCAGGCGAGGTTCTGGGCCCGCACGCCGGCGTCGGCGCCGGGGAAGGGGGCCAGCGGAATCGATGAGTCCATGATCGCCGCCAGCGACGTCGTGGCCGGCAGCAGCCGGCGCAGCCCCTCGACGTGGTAGGCGACGCCGTAGCCGCCGGCCGAGGTGCCCGCGAGCACGACCTCGTTGACGTCGGGGAAGGTCGCCAGGATGCGCGGCAGCATCAGCGCGAGGTTGTTGGCGCCGACGTGGGCGACGCCCCAGGGCGTTTCGGCCCGGGTCCCCGCGTGCACGTCGCCGGTGCAATAGGGCACGTAGGCGAATGAGTCGGTGGTGAAGGGGTTGTCGGCGTCGGTGCGCGAAAAAATGCCGACGGCGAGGGACTCGATCTGGCCGATCACACTTTGGGGAATGCCGGTGTCGGTGAAGAACGCGAAGCCGTTGCTGCAGGTGAAGTCATCCCAGCAGGCGCCGCCCCCCTCGAGGTAGATGACGAGCCGACTCGAGGTGCCGCGGTTGGTGCCGACGCCGACGGGGTCGCCGTTGCCGCAGGTGGCGCCGTCGACGACGGTGTACTGCCACGCCGCGTCCTCGACGGGCAGGGCCTCGGCGGCGGGCTCGCCTTCGCCCTCGCCCTCGCCTTCGCCCTCGCCCTCAGCACCGGCGGGAGGGGGGCAGGCCGACAACACCCGCACGAGCACGATGGTGAGGACGGCGATGCCGGGGCGCTTCATCGACAACATGGGCTGCATGGATCTGGTGTGCAGCCCCGGCGCCAAAAAAGAAACGGGGACCAAACAGCGGTCAGCAGGCGCCGAGGAAGCGGGAGGCGATGACCCGCGGGCCCCGCTCGCCGTCAAAGCGCACCAGCACCGTCGCCATGCGTCCACCACCGCGCTGCCCGACCACGGTGCCCTCGCCAAAGAGCCGATGCTGGACCCGGGCGCCGGCGCTGAACGAGGGGTCGTCGCCGTTGTCGGCGCCAGGACCGATGGCGTCGATGGTGGTCGCGCGCGGCGGCGAGGCCGCTGAGGTCGGCGACGTTGGCACGCCCAACACGAAGCGACGGCCCGCCGGCCGGGCCCCCTCGGTCGGCTCGACGGCGGTCCGCGGGGGGGCGCCCGAGGTGACCTCGAGCTGGTCATGGACCTCAGCGCTGGCGGGGGCGCCGCCGGGCTCGGTCATCACCAGCCGCGTGCGCGATGCTTTGGGGGCCGGGGCGTCGTCGAAGGCGTCATCGTCGTAGACCACCCGCGGGCTGCCATCGCCGACGTCGTCGCTGGGCCGCTTGGGAGCGTGGCGGCGATGCCATTGTTCCAGCAGGGTCTCGCGCTGGTCGTAGCTGGAGTTCTGCCGTCGTCGGGGCAGGTCTCCCTCGAGCACCGCCGTCGGAATCTCAAACAGGAAGCGCGATGGATCGCGCTGCTTGAGCACGCCGTTGACCATGCGCTGGGCCGCCCACGACATCACCAGCCGGCTGCGGGCCCGGGTGATGCCGACGTAGGCCAGGCGTCGCTCTTCCTCCAGGCCCGAGGTGTCGGCGTCGTCGAGGATGGCGCGACTGTGGGGGAAGCCGTGCTCCTCGAGGCCCGCCATGAAGACCACCTCGAACTCCAGACCCTTGCACGCATGCAGGGTCATCAACGTGACCTGGCCGCGGTTGTTGCCCTCGTCGACGGGGGCGTCGTCGGCGCTGCCCAGCAGGCTGGCGCTCTCGAGGAAGGCCTCGATGTCGGCGACGTCGCCGGCGCGCCGCGCGGTCTCCTCAAACGCCGCGGCGGCGTTGACGAGCTCCATCAGGTTTTCCTGGCGACCCTCGGCTTCGATGCCTCCTTCGGCCTCCAGCCGGTCGGCCACCCCTGATACCTGCACCGCGAGCGCGACGGCGTCCTTGGCGCCGAGCGACGACGACGCCACAAACAGGCCCGGCTGGGGATCGGGGCGTTGGGGGCGGCCGATCTTCTGGGCCAGCTCATCGAGCTGGGCGATGATCCCCTGCACTTTCTTTTGCGCCGAGGCGTTGAGCCCGGCCTCCTTCAGCACGAGGGGGTCGGCCATCGCCACAAACAGAGGCCGCCCCTTCTGGCGGGCGATGACCTCAATCTTGGCCATGCTGGTGCTGCCCACGCCGCGGGGCACCGCGGCCATGAAGCGCAGGCCGTCGACGTCGCTTTGGCGGTTGAGGGCCACCCGCAACGTGGCCAGCACGTCTTTGATCTCCTTGCGATCATAGAATCGCACCCCGCCGACGATGCGATAGGGCAGCCGGTGTCGGCGCAGCTCGTCTTCAATGACGCGCGATGCCCCGTTGGTCCGGTAGAGCACCGCGATCTCATCGAGGTGCACGCCGGCGGCAATATGCTCGACGATGTACATGACGATGCGGCGGGCTTCGTCGAGGTCGTTGGCGTTCTTCAGCACCCGCACCAGCCGACCACGATCGCTCCCGCCATCACGGCGGGCCGGCACCAACACCTTGCCGAGGCGGACCTCGTTTTTGGCGATGACGCCGTTGGCGGCCTCGAGGATGGCAGGGGTGCTGCGGTAATTCTCCTCGAGCTTCACCAGCCGGGCGCCGGGCAGGGCATGCAGGAACTTCTGCAGATTGTCGGCGGACGCGCCGCGCCAACCGTAGATGGCCTGGTCATCGTCGCCGACGACGGCGCAGCTGTCGGCACCGCGGGCCAGGGCCAACACGATGTCGGCCTGCACCTGGTTCACGTCCTGGTACTCGTCGGCCAACACATGGCGAACCTTGCGGGTGATGACGCCGTGGTCGGGCCCCGTGACCAGCTGTCGCAGTTTTACGAGCAGGCCGCCGAAGTCCAGGGCCCGGCTCTCGCCCAGCTTCTCGACGTAGCGGGTGTAGGCCTTGATGGCGGTGTCGAAGTACAGTTCCGAGCCTTTGGGGACATCGGCGGGCGTCAGACCCGCGCTCTGCCAGCTGTCGATCATGCGGGCCACGGGGCCCGTCAGGTCCTTGCTCTGGTCGAGGTCGCCGGTGATGATGCGCTGCAACAGTCGCTCGGCGTCGTCGGCGTCGTAGATGACGAAGCTGGGGTCGACGTCGACGAGGCGACCAAAGCGCCGCAACAGCCGCGCCGCCAGCCCGTGGAAGGTCCCCAATTGGACTCGCGAGCCACGGCCGGGCACCAGGCCCTCGACGCGATGTCGCATCTCGCCAGCGGCCTTGTTGGTGAAGGTGACGCCCAGGATGCTTTCGGCGGCCACCCGGTGCTCCGTCATCAGCCAGGCGATGCGATGGGTGATGACGCGGGTCTTGCCCGAGCCTGCACCCGCCAGAATGCACACCGGCGCCGACAACAGCGTGGCGGCTTCGTATTGGGGGGGCGACAGCAGCGCTTGGAGGTCCACCTCGACGCTCTAGCGTCTCCCGGGCCGGGATGGAACAGGTGTTCAGATGGTGCTCCCGGGGCGAGGGCACCCGCGAGCTGGCGCCCATGCTGCTAGAGTAGACTTGGATGACGATGATGACGACGACGACGACGACGACGGCGGCGACAACGACGGCGACGCCTTCCCCAGGCGATCCTGTGTTCGAGGCCGAGGTGGGGCGGCTGCTGGCCGCTGGTGAGCACGCCGTCGCCGCTGCGGCCATGCGTCATCATGGTCAGGACGCGCGCGCCGCCGTGATTTACGAGTCCCTGTTTGAATACGCCGCCGCCCTGCAATGCTTCGAGGCCGCTGGTGACCTCGTGGCGGCGGTGCGGGTCGCCATCGCGATGGGCGACATGTCCGCCCTGCATCGGCTGGTCGGCGCCGCGATTGCCAGGGGCCAGGGCGATGCCTTGATTGGCGCTCTGCGGCGGGCGGGGCGCTTTGTCGAGGTCGGCCGCGTCTACGTGGCCCGTGGCGAGCCCGTCGCTGCGGCTCAGGCCTTCGAGCAGGGCGAGGCCTGGTCGGACGCCGCCCGTTGCCATGAGGACCTCGGGCAGATGCGCGAAGCGGGTCTGTTGTTGGAGCGCTGGCTGGAGCGCCATCCCGAAGACGACGGCGCCGCCGTGCGTTTGGGGCGCATCCTCGCGCGCTTTGGTCGCCACGACGACGCCATCGCGCTGTTGCAGCGGGCAGGTCGAACGGGTGGCGATCGTGACCTGGTCTATTGCCGCGCAGCGCCGACAATGGCGCTGGCGTTCACAGCCCTGGGGTACGACATGGCCGCCAGCGCGGTCGTGGCCGCCTGGCGCGGTCATTACGACGGCGCTGCGAGCCGACTCCTCGCCGACAGCGCCGAGCTTCGAAGCCTGGAAGTGCCGCCGGCGACCCTGCAGGCTCTGTTGTCGTCGGCGCGGGCCGCCGTGTTTTCGGCGGTGCAAGAGACCAGGCAGCACGCGCATGGCTCCCAGCCGCCGCGCTCGTCGCCACCGGGGCCTGTGGCTTCTCCAACGCCAGCGGCTGGCTTGGACGACCTGTTTGGGGCGGAAGCGCCGGTGGGTGTCTCTGGGGCCGACCGCGTGCCACGCCACGGTCAGCGTGACGACGACGATGACGGCGCTGACGACGAACGACGTCTGCTGCTGAATGGGCGGTATCTGCTGGGCGAACCCCTGGGTGGTGGTGGCGTGGGTCAGGTCTTTCGCGCCTACGATGCGTTTTCCGACCGGGCGGTGGCGGTGAAGATTTTCGGGGCCCAGGCGTTGAGCTCGGAGGCCGTGACGTCATGGGCCCGCGAGGTGCGGGCGGCGGCCAGCCTGTCGCACCCGGCGCTGGTCAAGCTCGTGGAACTCAACATGTCCCAGGGCTTCGTCGTCACCGAACTCCACGGGGAGGACGATGGCGCCGTGCTGCTTGAAGATCGCCTGCGGGGTGGGGGCGACGGTGGCTGGTTGCTGCCCACCGTCGTCGCCATGCTGGATGCCTTGTCGGCCTGCCACCGCACGGGTTTGGTCCACGGCGGGCTCAAGCCCAGAAACGTGTTCGTGGTGCAGGGGGGCGTCAAGCTCCTCGACACCGGTGCTCATCGTCTGCTGTCGTTGCGGGCCACCGAAACGGGTGGATTGGCTTCAGTGTGGCCGTATTTGTCCCCCGAGTTGCTGTTTGGTGCCCCCGCCGACGTCGACGGCGACCTCTACGCCACCGCCGCGATGGCGTATCGGGCCCTGGTGGGGGTGCCGCCGTTCGCCGCTGCCACGGCCGATCGGCGGGCGCCACCGCTCCGCGCCGACGTGGTCCGCCCCGACGTGCCCCGGGCGTGGGCTGATTTTCTCGAGAGGGCGCTCAACCCCGATCGTGCCCAACGCTTTGAGGACGCCGAGCATATGCGCCAGGCCCTGCCTCGGACGTCACCCACGACGCTGCCGCGCGCGGTGCCGGTGGGAGCCAGTGGCGTCAACGGCAGCGACGTCGTTGCTGGCGCCAGCGTTGGCGGTGACCGGTATGTGAAGGGGGCCCTGGTGGAGCGCAGCGGTCCCGTGCGGACCTATGAGGCCACCGATGCGCTGGTGGCCCGTCCGGTGTGGCTGGTCGAGGTCGACGTTGCTCCCGCCGCCGCCGCCGCCGCCGCAGCAGCAGCTGCTGCTGACGACGCTGACGATGCCAACAACGCTGACGACGACAATCCTTTGGCGGGTTTCATGGACGCCGCGCGCTTGTGGCGCGGGGTACAGCCCGTCTACGACATCGTGGTCGACGAGCGGGGCCGGGTCAGGCAGGTGGTCCTCGCCAGAAACGCCGCCCGCCGCACGGCCGACCTCGCCGAGTTGCGTCGGGTGCCCCAGGGGCTCAGCCGCGATCTGACCGCCATCGCTGAGGCGCTGATGGCGCTGCACAAGGCTGGCGTCGCCGTCGGCGGCTTCGACACCGCCCGCGCGATGGGCCCCGTTGGCCCGCGACTCCGGCTGGCTCCCGCCCCCCTGCTCGTCAAGGCCACTGCAGCGGCCATCGCGGCCGACTGGGACAGCTTTGGTGAGCTCGTTGCAGCCGTCTTTGGCGCCCCCGATGACGACACCCTCGACGCCCGCGGCCGGCTGTTGGCGGCGTTGCACAACGGCCGCTTCTTGGAGCGCAACGACCTCGAGGCCCTGGCCCGTGAACGGGACGCGCCCTGGCCTCGCTTTTTGGAGCAAGTCGGTGATCAGTTGGTGCGCGGCGCCCAGGGCCGCACGGTTGCCAAATTGGTGGCGTCGGTCGTGTACGGACGTGAGACAGGTAGGTAAATGTGGGCGGTCTCGGGCCGACACACCAAAGCATCGTTGCGATGGGGCCTGAAGATAGGGCAAGGTGCTTCGCCATGACCGAGAGAGAATCAGCCGCCGACAAGGCCATTCGTGAAGCCCTCGCCAGTGTGGAGCGCCTGGAGCGCGAGCGCACCGTGGCGACCATCGACTTCGACCCGGAGGGCGAGCTCGACGCTGCCGCCGACTCCGTCGAGGTCATGGCTGTCGATTCCGACCTGCCACCCAGCGGTGATGGGGCGTCGTTGTCGACGCCGCCGGCGCCGGCTGAGCCGCCCAGGAAACAGAGCGCGGATCAGGTCATGATAGCCTCGCTCCTGAAGGCCAAAGGCGAGATGCAGGACGTCTTGGCCCAGACCCAAAAAGAGGCGAAGGACATGTTCGACCGCCTGACGCGCGTGTCGGCGGACTTCGACAACTTCAAGAAGCGGGTTGGTCGCGAAAAAGACGACGCGATCAAGTTCGGCAACGAAAAAGCGTTCAAAGAGATCATCCCCGTTGTCGACAACTTGCGACGGGCTCTGTTGGCAGCTCCCGAGGGCGACAGCGTCTTTGTCGAAGGCGTCAAGCTGGTCAGCAAGCAGCTCGAAGATGCGCTGGGGCGCTTTGGCGTCGTGGGCTTCGACAGCCTGGGGCAACCCTTCGATCCGGCTCGTCATGAAGCAGTCGGCTCTCGTCCAGACGACGCCTTCGCCACCAATCTGGTGTGCGAGGAGTATCAGCGCGGCTACGTGCTGCACGATCGCCTGCTGCGGCCGGCGCTCGTCATCGTGTCATCGGGCCAAACGTCCTAGCCGCCGTACGCAGTGTCAGCGAGGGCCGGCGGGCTCGCGATGGCATCGACGGGGCATCGCTGACAGGCAGTTGAATCAGTCTCCGGGCGACTACCGGGTGGAGCAGGCAACGTGGGCAAGATCATCGGCATCGACCTGGGCACAACCAACTCCTGCGTCGCCTTCATGGAGGGCGCCGACGCTGTCGTGGTCCCCAACTCCGAGGGGGCGCGCACGACGCCATCGGTGGTGGCGCTGACCGAACCCGGTGAGCGGCTGGTGGGGCAAATTGCCAAGCGCCAGGCCATCACGAACCCCGAGCACACCATCGTGTCGGTCAAGCGGCTGATCGGCCGCAAGTTCGACACTCCCGAGGTCGAACGCGCCCTGCGCAGCGTCTCGTACAAGGTTGTGCGCCACGAAAACGGCGACAGCTGGGTTGAGGCTCGCGGGAAATCCATGTCACCCCAGGAGGTCTCGGCCATCATCCTGGCCAAGATGAAGGCGACCGCCGAGGACTACCTGGGTGAGCAGGTCACTGACGCCGTCGTCACGGTCCCCGCCTACTTCAACGA
>CAJBHN010000972.1 GCA_903952805.1 uncultured Myxococcales bacterium
GACCATCGAGGACCACGTCACCATTTACGCCGGCGCCACGATTCTCGGTGGCGACACGGTCGTGGGCCATCATTCAGTGGTGGGCGGCAATGTGTGGCTCGTGAAGAGCGTGCCGCCCTATTCCGTGGTGGAGCATGACGCCGTCGTGCGTGTCGCTTCACGCAGCGCATCGGGCACTGACTTCGACCCGGGTATTTGATGGTCAGCCGTGTGTATCTCATCCCGGGTTTCTTCGGCTTCGCCCACTTCGGCGACCTCAAGTACTTCCACCATGTTGAAGAGCTGCTCACCCACGAACTCGCTGGGCTGGGGCGTCGCTTTCAGGTGTTGCGTGTCGACACCCTGGCCGCTGGCACGCTGAGCCGCCGCACGGATCGCCTGCGAGAACTCCTGGTGGAAACTGCCGGCGGGGATCACGACCCGATTCACCTGGTGGGCCATTCGACCGGCGCTCTTGACGCGCGTCGCCTGCTTGATCCCGAGCGCGTTCGCGATGTTGACGACGACGTCGTCAAGCGCATCAGGAGTGTCGTCAGCATTGCTGGCGCGCATCGCGGCACGCCACTGGCGACCGCGTTTCGTGGAGCCTTTGGCAAGGACCTGCTGCGGATGTTGGGGGCGCTGACCGTGCAGAGCCTGCGCCTGGGGCCCATCTCGGTCGGCACCGCCCTCGGCGTCGCCGGCGCCCTCGCCATGGTCGATCGCCTCGTGGGCTCCCACAAGATGGACCTGATCGATCAAATCGAGCAGCACGTCTTGCAGGACTTCTCAGACGAGAGGCGTGCCACGCTGGAGGCGTTCTTTTCGGAGCTGGCTGTTGATCAGGGCCTGCTCGACGAGTTGAGCCCCGAACAGGCCCGACACTTTGATGCCCAGACCCTCGACCGGCCTGGTGTTGCCTACGGCTGCGTCGTCACCGCTGCACCGCCCCCGACGGTGCATACGGCGTTGGGGCTTGGACTGTCACCCTACGCCCAGGGGAGTCACGCCCTGTTTCATACGCTGTGGACACTGACATCGCGATTTGTCGCCGAGACTGGCTTGCCCGTTGCGGCTGTCGACGCCCACCAGTTGCTGCTCGGTCAGCTCGGGCGCATCCCCACCGAAGAAGACAACGACGGCATTGTGCCCACGCTGTCGCAGTTTCACGGGTCGTTGATTCGCGCCGTCACGGCCGACCACCACGACGTCATCGGTCACTTCGACGACGCCCGCCACGACCCTCCCCACGTGGATTGGCTCATCTCGCGTTCGGCATTCCGCCGGCCCCAGTTTGATCAACTGTGGCGCGATGTCGCGCGCTTCATCGTCAAGGCCGACGGCGGCGACCCCATCGCCTGAGCGTCAGCCCGGGATGGCTGATGGTCTCCTTCATGGTGCCCGGGCGCTGTGCGCTCCGTCTCCAAGGCGACTCAGGGCCACATGCAGTTTTGACACGTGTCCGGGCTCTGGTCGGCGGTGCGGCTGGTCGCGGGCGCGGACGAGTCGCTCACGGGGCCGTAGAACGTCGCGGTCGCCGTGCCGGCCAGAATTGAGAAGGGGTGGGACGATGCCGAAAACATCCCCACCCCGCGCGCCTCAAAACCGCCTGCTGTCAGACCGGCTTGCCCTTGCGCAGGCCCTCAGCCTTGTCGAGAGCATCTTTGCTCTCTTTCGCTTTCTTCTTGCCCATGTTGCCGTAGGCCTTCCCGATGAGTTCCCAAGCGTCGGCGATGTCGTCAATCGATCCACCCTGCTTGTCCCAGAACTTGATGGCGCTGTCGAAAGCGGAGGCCGCTTCTTCCCAGTCTTTCTCGGCCATGCGCAGTTCTCCCAAAGCGAGATACAGCTCGGCCCATTCCTGGTTGCCGTGGAAGCTCAGCGCCTCCTTGTAGGCTTCCATGGCCTTGTCGACTTGACCGTCGGCGTGAAGCGAACGGGCCTTGCTGAAGACGGCGATGTCGTGCGCGTTGCCGAGGATTTTGATCGCCTCTTCGGCTTCCTTCAGCCCTTCCTTGCCCTGGCCAATGGATGCAAGGACGAGGGCCAGTTCAGCGTGACCGATACCGTTTTCCGGATTGGAAGCGACGACCTTCTGCATGTAGGCGATGCCTTCGGCGGGCTTACCGGCACGGCGCATGGTGAGCGCCGCAGCCTTGGCGATCGGCAAGGACGACGGCGCGACCGTGAGGGCCTCGTCAAACGCCGTCTTGGCTTCGGCGGTCTTGCCGAGCTTGGCCAAAGCGCGGCCCTTCAAGCTGAGGCTGACGGCCTGGCCTGGGTCGGTGGTCAGGGACGCCTCAGCCATGGCGAGTGCTTCAACGGCCTTGTTTTCAACCAGGAAGAGTTCCCCCTTGCCGTATTCGATGAAGGCCTTCACCCGAGGCGGCGGCGCGTTGGCGTGGAGTTGATTTGCCTCTTCCAGGAGCCGATCCAATTCTTTCTGAAGAAGCTCAGGCTTGCCCTGGCGGGAGATACCAGCGACGACGGTGATGGCTGTCTTGGCTCGCAGATGGTCCGGGTTGAGTTTCTTGGCCTTGTTGTAGGCGTTCAGGGCCCCGGCATAGTTGCCCTGGGCCATGAAGGCGTCTCCCTCAGCGATGGGCAGACGCACCAACTGCGTTGAAAGCTTCTGCCCTTCCACGGCTGCAGCGACGGCCTCCTTCGCTTTGCCCTGGGCAAGCTTGGCAACGGCGAGGGCATGCAGCAGTTTGGCGTGGCGAGCACCGCGGTTGTTGATGATGTCCATCAGCATGGTCTCAGCCTCGGCGCTGCGACCTTCACCAAGCAAGAGGTACGCCTCGGCGGCGTACCGCTCGGCCTTCTTGAGGTCCCGATCCTTCGCCTTGCCAACGTAGCGCTGAGCGACCTCTTTCGCCTCGGGCATGCCGTAGGCAAAAAAGAGTTGGCTCTCGAGTTCGGCGAGGGACGCCAAAATGGCGTCGTCTTCGAGGAGTTTCTCCTCAGAGCCAATCTCGCTGAACAGCTGCCGTGCCTTCAGCAGGGCCGGGGCGTCATCGCCCTCAGTGGCCTCTTTCGCCTTGACGGCAAGATCGGCGACACGCTTTTTCTCGCCGGAGAACTTCGCCCAGCCAAAGACGCCGCCGCCGACCAGGCCGGCCACGACAAGGATCTGGACCAGGGCCGAAGCACCGGATTCGCGCTTCGTATTGACGCTGTAGCCGCTGGGACCATTGGACATCTCGGCGTACCTCCGTGGCGCGACATGAGGCAGACACCATCGCCTGTCAATGCGTTCCTGTCCGGGTACTCATTGGACCGACGTCGCCAATGAGACGGGCCAAACGAAGAGCGGGCGCTGATGGCGCCCGCTGACGGTCTTCATATCGACGCATCAGTCGCGTCAAGGACGTGCTGGTTCAACCGGCGTGCGAGCGGATGCGGCCGCGTCCTGCCGACCGGGACTTCATCCGTTCGCGGAGGTGGCGGATGCCGGCGTCGACCGCCTGCTCCATGGCCTCCACGATGATGACGCGCAGGGACTCGGGGCCCTGCTTGAGGGCCTCGTAATAGGCTTGGCGATCGCTGGAATGGATGACCGCCGGGAGATATCCGGCACGGATGAGGAAATAGTTCATCAGCAGGCGTCCGACCTTGCCGCTGCCGTCGGCGAAGGGAAACACACGCATGAACTCGTGGTGAAACAGGCACGCCTGGTTGATGGGGTGCTGAGACCGAAAGTCTGCGTTCTCGACGAATTCACAGGCGCTGATGATGCCGGCCTCTATCTGGTCGGGATCGACGATCTCATGGAAATACGTGCGGTGCAGTGGCATGTCCTTGCGGAGCGCGCCTGGAACTTTGCGGACGAGATTGCGCGTCAGCAGAATATGCAGGTCGTAGGCGAGTTGCGGCGTGACACGGGCATTGCGAGCCCGAGCTTGGTTGCGGGAAAGTTCCTCGCGGCAGTGCTCTTCGATGACGCCAATGGCGTCAGCGTGGTTCTTGATCTCCTGGTAGGCGGGGATCATGGACGAGTCGGAAGCCACCTTGCGATCAACCGCCGCTCGCAGCTCGTGGTAGCTCAGGACGGCGCCTTCGAGGGCGGAGTCGTGGTAGACGTACGCCATCCGGCAGCGCTCATCGAAGTCAGCCTGCTCATCAGGCAGGTCTCGGAGCAACTGGCGCAGCTCGTCTGAGCGGTCGTCGAGCTCGCTGAAACGTGCGCGCACGTCGAAATCGTCGAAATCGAATGACATGACCCAAGCTCCCCGGCCGATGAGCGGCCTCTCCAGAAAGATCAGCACGGCGCGATGAGCAGCCGAGCCGCTCGTCTCGTAGAGAGCCAAAAATGCGTTGTCAAAGCGAAATCGGACACCTGTCCGTGTATCACGAGGCAGTCAAGTTCATGCAGTGCATCAGCGATGGTGTGATCCAACACGATTCACATGGTGACCAGCCCGTTGCCCGAGGCGCACAGCACGAGCGGCCAGCACGTGGCACTTGCCACAAGAATAGAACAGATGTTACATTCTAACCAGAGGTACCCCATGACCGCCTTTGCGCGCAGCGTCGACTCACCCGAGAACAGCCCAACGTCTGCCGGTCCACCGCCTTCGGTCGACAAGATCCCGCAGCGAGGTCGTGACCACCAGGCGTTGCTCGCGGAACTGGCATCGCTGCACGACGGAGATGCCGACTGGCGCCACGGCCGCGTCTTCAGCCTCGTGTATCACGCTTCCGACGAGCACCTCGCCTTGCTCAAAGCGGCGTCGGCGACGTTCTTTTGCGAAAACGGGCTCAACCCGATGGCCTTCAAGAGCCTCAAGCGCATGGAGCATGAGGTGGTCCGTATGGCTGCTGATCTCATGAACGGCGACGGGGACGTCGTTGGCACGATGACGTCGGGGGGCACCGAGTCTTTGCTTTTGGCCATCAAGACGTATCGGGACTGGGCCCGCCACGCCAAGCCGTGGATCACATCCCCCGAGATGATTCTGCCGGCGACCGCACATGTCGCGTTCGACAAAGGCGGCCACTATTTCGGCGTGAAAATTCGCTGGGCCCCCATCGGGAAGGACCAGCGCGTCAACATCAAGGCTGTGCGCCGGCTCATCAACCGCAACACGATCTTGCTCGTGGGCTCCGCGCCGCAATACCCCCACGGCGTCCTCGACCCCATCGCCGACCTCGGCTCACTTGCCAAGGAGAAGGGGCTGCCTCTGCACGTCGACGCCTGTGTGGGGGGCTTCATGCTCCCGTTCGTGGAGCGCCTTGGCCATCACGTCCCGCTGTGGGACTTCCGCGTCCCCGGCGTCACCAGCATCTCCGCCGACCTGCACAAATACGGTTACACGGCCAAGGGAGCGTCGGTCATTCTCTATCGTTCGATGGATTGGCTGAAGCACCAATTCTTTGTTTCGACGGAGTGGCCCGGTGGCATCTACGCGTCCCCCAGCGTCGCTGGCACCCGTGCCGCCGGGCCCATTGCTGCAGCCTGGACCGGGCTTCAGGCCATGGGCATCGACGGGTATCTGGACCTGACTCGTCGAGCCCTTGAGGCGTGCACCCAGCTGAAGGCTGGCATTGCCGGTATTCCTGGCATCGAGGTGATGGGCTCCGAGCACTGCACAATCGTGACCTGGGTCTCCAACGACAAAGACGTCGACGTGTATGCCGTTGCTGACCAGCTCGAGGACCGCGGTTGGCATGTGGACCGCCAGCAGCACCCGGCGTGTGTGCACTGCACCGTCACCGCCAACCACCTGCCGATTGTCGATGATTACTTGAGGGACCTCGCGGCAGCCGTCGCATTTGTGAGGGCCAACCCCGACGTCAAAAGCCGCGGCAACGCCGCGATGTACGGCATGATGGCCAAGGTGCCCGTGCGAGCGATGGTGCGCTCAGCCGTGCAGCGGGTCATGGAAGGCATGTACGGCAAGACGGGGGTCGTCGACCTCGCCGCCAGCCAGGGCGACGGCTTCATCGACAAGCTGGTCGCCGACAACCAGGCCACTGTCATGAAGGTCTTTGACACCATCGACGACGTCGCGGGCTCCACCATTGCCCGCATCAAGCGGCGGCGCGGGCTGCGCTGACGCGCTCGACGCAGAGTCGTCGTCCTCTCAGCCCACCGTGTCCACCTCGCGGTCAGCCGCGTGGAGTTGCGCCATGAACCGTCCTCTTCGCATTGCCTTTGGTCGCATCAACCAGGAAACCAACGCGTTGTCGCCGGTGACGACGTCGATTGACGACTTCAAGGCGGTGCATTGGCTTGACGAACCCGTCGAATTGCTGCGGCGCTGTCAATGGCGCCCCGTCGAAGTGGAGGGGATGTTTCGCAATGCTGAGCTCTCAGGCTTCGTACAGGCGCTGCAGAAGATCGCGCGCAAGGAGCGCCGGACCATTGAGGCGGTTCCGCTGCTGTCGGCGTGGGCCGTTCCTTCCGGCCCGCTGACCCGGGCTTGCTTCGATACCCTCGTCGAGACCATGTGCGCCAAGCTCCGTGCGGCCATGGCGGATGGAGACCTCGACGCCGTGTATCTGTCGCTGCACGGTGCCATGAACGTCGACGGCTTGCCCCTGTGTCCGTCCCAGACGCCGGAGAGCGAGATTGTTCGACGGGTTCGCGACGTCGTTGGTGACACTGTGCCGGTTGCCATCAGCCTTGACCTGCACGGCAACGTCGGCGCCGACCTCATCGCCCGCAGCAATTTCATCCAAGGCTACCAGACCAACCCCCATCGGGATCATGCCGCTGTTGGCGCTCGCTGCGCCCGCGTCCTCGTCGATACTGTTCTGGGGCGGGTCGCGCCGCGCATGGTGTGGCGTTCCCTGCCGATGATCCTTGGTGGCGGCAACACCGTCGACTTTCTCAAACCGCTTCGTGCGGTCTTTCAGCGCCTCAAGCAACTCGAGGACGACGACGACATCCTGGGCATCACCTTGATGACGGTGCACCCATGGAACCGACACCCTGAGTTGGGCTGGTCGGTGCTGGTCGCTGTCGACGACAACAGGCCCGGCGCCGGCGACGTCGGCGACCGCGCCGCTGACGAACTGGCCGGCTTGGCCTGGGCTGTCCGCGACCAGCTGCCACCGACGATGAAGTCTCCGGCCGAGGCCATCACCCGCGCCCGCTCCCGCACCTGGCTGCGCAAGACGGGCGTCGTCGTCATGTCCGACGCCTCCGACGTCGTTTCCGCTGGCGCCCCCGGCGAAAACACGGCCCTTGTCAAAGCCCTGATCGGCGCGACGGACCTGGTCAGCTACTGCACCCTGCGCGACCCCGAGTTGGTGGCCTCCCTGTGGTCACATCATCGCCAGGTCGGCGACGTCGACGACGTCAGCCTGGGCTGCAAGCTCGACCCCGGTCGAGGCGAACGCCTCACCGTGACTGCTCGCATCGAGCGCCTGGGCACCTCGCATGGCATGGGGCGCAACGTCGTGCTGGCCATTGCCTCGGTCAGGCTCGTCGTCGTTGAAGGCCCCGCCATGGCCGTCAAGCCTGCCTACTACAAGGAAGCTGGCCTCGACCCGTGGAAGGCCGACGTCGTCGTCGTCAAGAACTTCTTCCCGTTCCTGCTGTTCTTCGCACCATTGATGCGCGACGTCATTTTCGTGAAAACCGACGGGGTCA
>CAJBHN010000973.1 GCA_903952805.1 uncultured Myxococcales bacterium
CCGCACACTGCGCGTGCGCATGGATGTTGAGGAGCGCGACGTCAGCAAGCTTGCCGTTGGCGCCACTGCCTTCGTCACCGCCGACGCGTTTCCCGGCCGTCGCTTCCCCGGCAAGGTCATCGAGATCGGCAAGCGCATGGGTCGCAAGAACCTGCGGACCGACGACCCCGCCGAGCGCATCGACACCAAGATCCTCGAGGTCCGGGTGGAGCTCGACGACGCCAAAGACCTGGTCCCCGGCCTGCGGGTCATGAGCTTCCTACAGGCCTCGTAAGCGCAGCCCCCCCTCGACATCTGCCGGAACAGGGCGTCGGGTGGTGAAGTCGACAAGCCTGTCGATTCATCGAACAGTGACGTACCGCCCAGCGAGCGACGGCCTCTTTGGCAGCATCGGCAGCGGCCCCATCGCCATCCTCGCCGGGGGCCTGTTCGGCGCCACCGTGAGCATGATGACCCTTGGGGTCGGTGCTGCCGGCGTCACCGTCGCCGTCATGGCGAGCCAGGCGACACCGGTGCCGGCGCCGGTGCCAGCGTCCCATTGAACAGGACGTTTCTCATTCTAGACAGATCTGATGATTTGCATAGAATGAGATACATATGCCGGCTGCCTCACCACCCGTCGGACCCCAGGCCTCGACCCTGCTCGCCACGCTGGGCGCGCGCCTGCGGGCCCGCCGAAAAGCTCTTGGGGTGAGCGCCACCACCGCTGCCGAAGCCGCCGGCATCTCGCGGGTCACGCTGCATCGTATTGAAGCCGGCGCACCGTCGGTGACCATCGGTGCCGTGGCCGCCGCCGCCCACGCCGTTGGCTTGTCGATCCTGGCTGTCGACGTCACCGACGACGACGGCACGGTGACCGCGGCGGCGCTCCCGGCGGTCATCGCGGTGGCGGACCATCCGCAGCTCAAGCAGCTGGCCTGGCAACTGGGCGACGCCGCCACCTTGACCCCACGGGAAGCCTTCGCGGTCTACGAACGCAACTGGCGGCATGTCGACGTCGACGCCATGGACGACGAGGAGCGCACGTTGGTGAGGCGCCTGGCCCTCGCCATGGGGAGCAAGCCCCTTGTTTGAGCGACCTCACCACCAGCGCATCGCCCGGGTCCTCGATTCCCTTGACGCACCGTGGCTCGCGCAGCACGGGTGTCTGTTTGGCGGCGGCACGGCCATCGCCCTGAGCCATGGCGAGTATCGCGAGTCCGTCGACGTCGACTTCCTGGTCTCTGACAGCGAGGGGTATCGAGCCCTGCGGGAGCGGGTGCGCGGTGCCGCCGGCATCGTGACCCTGGGTCGTCCCGGTCATCTGCTGCGGCAGGCGAGGGAGGTCCGCGTCGACCAGTATGGCATCCGCACCTTCGTCATCGTCGACGACGAGCTCATCAAGTTCGAGATTGTCCGCGAGGCCCGCATTGAGCTGTCGCCGCCCGTTGATGGTGACCGCATCTGCGGCGTCGCCCGCCTCACCACCGTCGACCTCGCCACCAGCAAGCTGCTGGCCCTCGCCGACCGCTGGGCCGACGACAGCGTGCACAGCCGCGACCTCATCGACCTCGCGATGATGAACCTGCCCCGCCGAACCCTGCAGCAGGCCAAGGCGAAGGCCGGCCGGGCCTACAGCAGCATCGAGCGGGACCTCGTGATGGCCATCGAGGCCCTGCACCGACGGCCCGGGCGGCTGGAGGCCTGTGCCACCGCCCTGCAGATGACGACGCCACTGGCGCTGCTGACGAAGCGCATCAAGCGCCTCCCCGAACGCGCCCGCGCGTGACGCCAGGCGGGCCCGGCCGGCGACACCCTGCCGGGGCGGGGTACCTCCAGCCATGCGCCAACAGCCTCTTGGCGCGGCCCACCTGCGCATCGCCCGACCCACCGACCGCCTCGAGGAGGAGGTGGTGGTGGTGGCCTTTTGCGAGGCCCTCGGCTTCAAGCGGGTGGGCGGCTTCGTGCAGATCCCGAAACCCTGACGACTGCGCATCGAGAGTGCGGTGGCTGTGGTGGCCTTCAACGCCGACGGTGCCTGCCTCGACGACCTGAACGACGCCAACTTTCCCGCCGGGGCCCATTCGCTGTGGCAGCGCGCCAACTCGGCGAAGAACGCGCCGACCGCACCGACCGTCGAGCTCGAAATCCTCGACCTCACGTTCCCCATGCGATTGCCCGAGGCCCAACAATCCGTACACCTTGGCGATGGCCGCGCACCACAGGTGTTCACAGTGACCGCCAGCGACGGCCAACGCGGACCCGACACCTTCTGCGAGCAGCCGCGATGCACGCCATCGTTCGTCGTCGATGCTGATGCCGACAACGTGCTGCTGTCGGTGCTGGACCTGGAAGCGAGCGACCATGTGAGCTTCGACGTGCTGGCCCTCGACGAAGACGTCAGTGGTGCAGGTCGTGGCGAGAGCGCCGATGGTGACGACGACGGCGGCGACCATGGCCATCGAGGCGCAGGGCGAGCAGCGGGCTTGGCGATGCGGTGCGACCTGACAGGCGAGGTCTCGTTTCGGCGCATGCACGGTCGCTTCGCGGTGTTTGTGAAGACCGCGAAGCCGTCGCTGCCGGTGACGGTGATGTCACGTCGCGCTGATGTCATGCCCGACCTGTTCTGGTCGCCATCGCCGATTCCCGTGCAGATGTCCATCGCCGGGAGGGAGCTCGGTCGGCACTACCCCTTGTTGCGAACGGTGCGGTTGTCGACGACGGTCGATGGGCAGCCGACCTTTGAAAACGTGGAGAAGTTTTTTCTGGAGTCGCCACTGTCGCTGTTTGTCACCGTCGACGGCGACATCGGCGCGCTCAAGCGTGGTGTCTTGGCTGCGGTCTTTGGTCTTCACCGAGCCATCAGGGTGGATCATGCCAAAAGAGCCTGTAGCCTACAGCCATGAACGCTCCTCGTGGTCGCGGCCGTCGTCTGCTGCAGCTTGGGCTCGGCCTGGTGCTGGGCGTCATGCTGGCCGAGGGCATGTTCTGGTGGCGCGATGATGGGGCGTTTCCCCACGTGAATTTCTACCTGGCCGAACCAGTGCTCGGCACGCGACTGCAACCAAACGCGTCCGAGCGCCTCGCCTTCGGCGGCAACCCGAGGACGACGATTGCCACCAATGCGCTGGGCTTTCGCACCCATGCCAGCACCGCTGACGGCACCTGGCCCGCACCCGCCGACGACGACGTCCTCGTGGTGGGCGACTCACAGGTCTTTGGCCTCGGGGTCGACGTGGGCGATGCGTTTTCGGCGCGACTCGCTGCGCGCAGCGGGCGCACCGTGCTCAATGCAGGCGTGCCCACCTATGGACCGCAAGAGTATGCTGCCGTCGTCGAGGAGGTCCTCAAGAGCCGCCAGGTCAAGCGCGTGATCCTGGTGGTCAACCTCGCCAACGATTTGTTCGAGCTCAGCCATCCAAACATCGAGCGCCATGTCGTGTGGGACGGCTGGGCGGTACGCAAGGAGACCGCACCGACCGAGTTGTCGACGTGGCCGGGTCGGCAGTGGCTGTTTTCGCAGAGCCACCTCGTGTTTGCCGCGCGTGCAGCATGGGCCGGCATCAACACCCGCCAGCGCATCGATTCCGAGGCGATGGCGGCACCGACGCCGACGTGGTCGACGCCGTCCGAGGGGCACTGGACCGATTTGTTGGCCACGAGCGCCGAGGCCGCCAAGCCCAGCGTCCCCCCCGCGTCGGACGCCACGGGGCCATCGGTCGTGCTTGCTCGCGAAGGGGCGCTGCAGCGGCTGCTTGCAATCGAGGACGACATCGTCAGTTTGGACGCGCGCAAGAATGGTCGCTACGCCATGCAAGAAGTGTTGATCACCGAGGCAACGCGCCTGGCCGAGCAACAGGGTCGCCCCGACGACATCATCATCAGCGAGTATGGCGAAGGCGGCCGGGAAATCTATGACACCGCCACGGCCCTGCTCGCGGGTGCGATGGTCAAGCGCCGCACCTGGGACGAACTGCGGGCGACGGCGACGAAGACCGGCGACACGAAATTGCTCGCGTTGCTCGAAGCGCATGCCGCCGCTCGCCGCGCCGTCGACGAAGCGGCCTCGGGCGCAGCGCTGGACCCCACATCGCGGTCACCACTGGCGAGGGTGTTGCTCAACGTGAAACGCCGCTGCGATGAGGTGGGCGCCAGGTTGATCGTGGTGGCGCTGCCACTCGACGTCATGGTGAGCAGCGACGAGTGGCTGAAGTACGGACGAGAGCCCCTCAACATGGGTCCAACCCGCGTGTTGATCGATGAAGTCTTGCGCGATGCCGACCAGGTCGGCGCCGTCGGCGTCGACGTCACGGCGGCCCTGCGGGCGGCGGAACCCGGTGCGTTTCTCAATCGGGACCTGCACATGAGCGGCAGGGGACATGACGCCGTCGCCGCGGCCCTCGTCCCGCAGCTCGACGTGCTGCCGACGCTGAAGCCGCCACGAGCCGGGTTGCCCAGCGGCCGCAGCTTTGTGCCCACCCCATGGGAATGGGCCGACGTGACCGAGCGCAGTGTGGCCGGGTCAAGTGCGGCGGGCTGCGAGACCAAGCAGGTCCGCGAGTGGCTGAAGGTCGCCTGCCTGACGAAGGCAGGACGAACCCCGACGGGCGTTCAGGTGCTGAGCGGCGGTGAGGGCGATGCCCACGCGTTGTACGCCGAACACAGCGCTGTGCTCCTGGCACCCGTGCTGCGCGGCAAGCACGTCGCCGCCCGCTTCTCCTGGGCTGACCAACAACAAGACCTGAACATCGACTGGCCAGCAACCGCCGACGCGCCCACCATCACGTTCGCCGCGGCCCCCAAGCCCACCGTCCAGACGAC
>CAJBHN010000974.1 GCA_903952805.1 uncultured Myxococcales bacterium
GGCAAGGAAGGCGTCATCACCGTCGAAGAGGCCAAGAGCCTCGAGACCACCCTCGAAGTCGTCGAAGGCATGCAGTTCGACCGCGGCTACCTGAGCCCCTACTTCGTGACCAACGCCGAGCGTATGGAAGCGGCGTTCGATGACCCCTACATCCTCGTGTACGAGAAGAAGATCTCGAACATGAAGGACTTCCTGCCCGTCCTCGAAGCCGTCCGCGGCTCGGGCAAGGCCCTGCTCGTCATCGCCGAAGACATCGAAGGTGAGGCCCTCGCCACCCTCGTCGTCAACAAGCTGCGCGGCACGCTCAACATCTGCGCCGTCAAGGCTCCTGGCTTCGGCGACCGCCGCAAGGCCATGCTCGAGGACATCGCGACGCTGACCGGCGGCAAGATGATCTCCGAGGACCTCGGCGAGAAGCTTGAAAACGTCACCCTCGCCGACCTCGGTCGCGCGAAGAACGTCACCGTCGACAAGGACAACACCACCATCGTCGACGGCGCTGGCAAGACGGGCGACATCCAGGCTCGCATCAAGACCCTGCGGGCCCAGGTCGAAGAGACCACCTCCGACTACGACCGCGAGAAGCTCCAGGAACGCCTGGCCAAGCTCGCTGGCGGCGTCGCCGTCATCAACGTCGGTGCCGCCACCGAAGCCGAGATGAAGGAAAAGAAGGCCCGCGTTGAAGACGCGCTGCACGCGACCCGCGCTGCCGTCGAAGAAGGCATCGTCCCCGGCGGCGGTGTGGCCCTGCTGCGTGCGTCGCGCACCCTTGACGGTCTCAAGACCGGCAATGCTGAGCAGGACTTCGGCATCAAGCTCATCAAGCGCGCCTGTGAAGAGCCCATGCGCCAGATCGCCGGCAACGCCGGTTGGGAAGGTTCCGTCGTCGTCAACAAGGTGTCTGAGAACACCATGTTCAACTTCGGCTTCAACGCCCGCAGCGAGAAGTTCGAAGACCTCGTCGCCGCCGGCGTCATCGACCCCACCAAGGTCGCTCGTACGGCCCTCGAGAATGCGTCGTCGGTCGCGGGCTTGCTGCTCACCACCGAATGCATGATCGCCTCCAAGCCCGAGAAGAAGGAAGCGGCCGGCGGCCACGAAGGCCACGACCACGGCGGCGGCTACGGCGACGACATGGACTTCTGAACGCTTCTGAGCGTCCAGTCAGCCACACGAAAACGGGCCGCTTGCGCGGCCCGTTTTTTCTTGTTGTGGGGTGCCCGCCCGCCGGTCTCGCGCAGCGCGCAAAACCGCGCACTCCGCCCGACATGTGGGTGTCTGGTGGACTTGGCGAATGTCAACGTGCCTGGCCTACACTGGCGCCGACCTGCGACGGGTTGGAGGCACGGTGAAACGATTGACAGGGCAAACGTCGGGGTGCGGCGGTGGCTGAACCAATGACGGTCACGGTGCGCTTCGTTCGCCAGGACGGCATCGTCCAAGATGCGCTGGTGGAGGCGGGTACGACGCTGGTGCTTGGTCGGGATGTGGTGTGCGACGTCCGCCTTGATGGCCGCAAGGTCTCCCGTCGTCACCTGCGCATCGAGAGCCGACCCGATGGCATCGTGGTGGTCGCCGACGTCGGCAGCCACAACGGCACGCTCGTCAACGGTGTGCGTGTCGACGACGTCGGCGTCTCCGTCAGCCATGGGGATCTGGTGACCGCCGGTGAATGGGAGGGGCGCCTTGAACTCGCGCCACGACGGTCGCAGGCTCCCGGCATGATGCCTGCGGTCTCGCTGGCGAATGCCCTGTCGGCGTTCGACGTGCCCACCGACACCAACATCCGCCATGGCGGCCCCCGCCCGGTGTCGGCGCCTCCCTCCGCCGCCCAGGTGGCGGCCCCCTGGGCCCGCGTGGCCCACGCTGTCGAGGTCGTCCAAGCGGCGGCGACGGGCGTGGCACCGGCGTCCTCGATGGCGGTCATCACGACGCCGGTGGTCCGGCCGACGACGATGGTGCTGCCGATGAGCATGCGCATCGCCGATCAGGTGGGCCCCAGCCTGACGCCGACGGGAGGTCAAGCCTGGGACTGGGAAGACTCACCGGTCGCCACCGCCTCTGACGCCACCCGCATCGCCCGCGTCGACGACAACCCGATCGTGCGTCGCTTCGCCGAGACGTCGACGCAGCTCGACTTTCGCGGCTTGTCGGACCTGCCCAGCCTGGAGCACAACACTGCTGCCTCCACGATGGGCATGCGCGCGCCAGCCCAGGCCATCGACGGCATCGCGCTGCGGCTGGTGTTCAAAGTGACCGAGGCCCTGCAGTCCACCGACTCGATGGACGACTTCTTGCGCGAGATGTGTGAGCAGCTGTCGACGGCGGCGCGGGCCAAGGGGGTCGTCGTGCTGTTGCCCGATGAGGCGGGTGTGCTGGCACCGCGGGTGATGAAGCAGCGGCGGGTGGACGAGAAGGTCCAGCTGTCGCGTACCGTCATCGACTACGTCGTCACCAACAAGGCGGCGCTGACCACCGAGGACGCCTCGGCCGACGAACGCTTTGCGCGCGGCGAGAGCGTGTTGCGTTTCGATCTGAAGGCGGTGTTGTGTGTGCCCCTCGTCAAGCGCAACACGCCGGGCACTCCTGACGCCGTCATCGGTGTGTTGTACCTGACCCGCGATCTGCCCTTCACCAATACCGAGCGCGACCTGGTGGCCGCCTTGGCTCACTTGATCGCCATGGGGCTGGAGCGCACGCGGTTGCGTGAGGAGTTCGCCGCTGCGGAGCGCACCCGGCGCAGCCTCGAGCGCTTTCATGCGCCCGACGTCGTGCGCCGATTGATGATGGAGAGCAGCCAGGGCGTGCATCGCGACGGCTTGTTCCTCGAGCCGTTGACGGCGACGGTGTTGTTTTGCGACCTCGCTGGCTTCACCACGTTTTGCGAGCATCACGAGCCCGAGCAGGTGGGCATGTTGCTGAATTCCTACCTGGGCACGATGACCGAAACGGTCTTTGCCCACGGCGGCACCGTCGACAAATTCATTGGCGACGCCGTGATGTGCATCTTTGGCGCACCGTTTTCGAGCCCGGATGATGCGCTGCGTGGCGTGCGCTGCGCCATCGACATGCGCCGAAATTTTCGTGCCCTCGTGCGCTCGGGTGCCGTCGGCGACGACGCCCGCGCCCTCGACGTCCACATCGGCGTCAACACCGGCAGCGTGGTCGCTGGCACCGTCGGCTCGCCGCGTCGTATGGAGTACACGGCGCTGGGGGACACAGTGAATACCGCCGCCCGCCTGGAGGGGGTGGCCAAGACCGGTCAAATCGTGGTGGGGCCCCAGACGGCCGCCATGGTGGGCGAGTTTGTTCCCTTGCGGGCCATGGGCCTACACACGCTCAAGGGCAAGGGAGCCGGCATCGAACTCTTTGAGGTGCCCGACGACGGAGGCTGACGTCGTCGGCGCCGTTGTCCAGCGTCAGCGGCGATAGCGGTCGTTGCGCCACGGGTGGGCGCTCATGGAGTAGCCGCGCTCTTCCCAGAAGCCTGGCTTGTCCGCCGTCATCAGCTCCAGGCGACAGATCCATTTGCTGCCCTTCCAGGCGTACAGCTGCGGCGTGATCATGCGCAGCGGACCGCCGTGCTCGACGCCGAGGGGAGCGCCGTCGACGGTGTGGGCGAGCAGCACATCGTCCTTCAGCGCTTCTTCAAGGGCGACGTTGGTGGTGTAGCCGTCGCTGCCGTGGGCCATCAGGTGGGTGGCGTCGTCATCGGGTTCGGCAAGGGCGAGCACGGTGCTGACCCGCACGCCCCGCCAGCGCAGGTCCAGACGGGACCAGGTGGTGACACAGTGGAAGTCCGAGGTGTCGTCGACGTGGGGCAGCGCCTGGAGGTGCTCCCAATCCAGGGTGATGGGGCGTTTGACGGCGCCGTCGATGACCAGCGTGAACGTCTGCGGCGTCACGGTCGGCGTACGGCCGAGGTCGAGCACGGGCCATTTCTCGGTGCGAATTTGGCCGACGGGGACGGCGGGCATGCCGTGACGGTTGATCGGGCCCGTGCCCTGGGGGGCGGTGTCGGTGAGGGCGGGCGAGGCGCGCAGCTTTTCTTCGAAGCGGGCCATGAGCTTGTGACGGGCCTGCACGACGCGGGCGACCTGGTCGTCGTCGCCGGGGTCGAGGCGCGGATCGGGATCGGTGGTGTTGTCGGGCGAGGGAGTGGGCTTGGAGGACGCCATGCGCTAGGACGTAGCGATGTCGTTGCGAATCGTCGACGAGGGACTGCCTGCCGGCCAGTCGGCGCCAGCGGAGCGCCCACGCGGTCGCCTGCCGGCCTACAGCTTGCGCGTGTCGGTGTTGGAGCAATGTCAGCTCGATTGTCGCTATTGCCGGCCGGGGTCGACGACGACGCCGACGGAAAAAGCCCGCTGGCTTGCTCCCAACGAGCATGGTCGGCTGGCTCGGATCTTGGTTGGTCGGGGGGTTCGCAAGGTCCGCTTCACCGGTGGCGAGCCCACCCTGCGCCCGGAGTTGCCGGCCCTGGTGAAGGCGTGGGGCGACGTGGCCACCGACATGTCGGTGACAGTCGGTCTTGCTCTCACCACCAACGGCCTGCGCCTGGCGCCCATGTTGCCGGCGTTGCGGGACGCGGGGCTGCAGGGGGTGACCCTGCACCTCGACAGCCTGCGTGCCGATCGCATCGCGTCGATGATGGGCGACGGCGCCGACGTCGACCGCGCCCTCGCCGCCGTCGTCGCCGCCCGCGACCTCGGCCTCGACGTCAAATGGAATGCCGTGGTGCAGCGGGGCAAAAACGACGACGAGCTGGGGGCCATGTTGCAGCGGGCGCAGGACCTCGGTGTCGAGCTGCGTTTCATCGAGCAGATGAACACCGGCTCGGCCCAGCGCTACGTCCAGGACACCTTCATCAGCGGGCGCGCCATCGTCGCCGCCATTGCCGCCGACACGGCCGTGCAGGCTGTGCCCCGTCGTCAGCCTTCCGATCCCGCCTCCCTGTATCGCACCGGCGCGGGCGTGGTCTTTGGCGTCATCGCGTCTGACACCGAGCCGTTTTGCGAGGCCTGTGACCGCTTGCGCTTGTCGGCCGACGGACGGGTGCGGGGCTGCCTCTATCAGCCCGGCGGCCTGCCGCTGGGCGCGGCATTGCGGGCGGGCGCCGACGACGACGGCCTGCTGGCTCTGCTCGATTGCGCCCTCGCCGACAAACAGAGCCATCACCCGTTGGTGCCACGGGCCCGCACGCCGTTTTCGATGGCCGATGTGGGTGGATGACCCACCTTGTCGTTCATTGCCGCCGTCGATGGCGCTCAGCGCTGGTTTGGCGCTGGGCTCGAGCCCCCGCATCGAACCCGCTTGGACGCGGCGCCGTATTCACTCCATCGTGTCACGTTGAAGAGGTCTGCCGTGTCCCTTCCCAGCGATGTCGATCCGCTCCTTGGCACCGTGGTGGCCGGCCGCTACGCCATCAGCCGCTGCATCGGTCGTGGCGGCATGGGCGCCGTCTACCTGGCTCGTCAGGATGCGTTGGGGCGCGACGTCGCCCTCAAGGTCATCCGCGCCGATCTCGTGCACGATCCCGAGGTGGCCCTGCGCTTTGAGCGGGAGGCTCGCGCCATCGCCCGCTTGTCCGATCCCCACATCGTCGTCGTCTACGACTTTGGTCAGAGCGCCAACACGCTGTTTTTGGCCATGGAACTGCTCGCCGGCACATCGCTGGGGACGTTGTTGCGCACGACGGGGCGGCTGTCGTTGCGTGCGGCGTTGCGCATCACCCGCGACATCTGCGTGGCTCTCGATGTCGCCCACGGCAGCGGCGTCATTCACCGCGATCTGAAGCCCGACAACATCATGCTCGTGAAGGCCGACGGCCGCGACGACTACGCCAAGGTGCTTGACTTCGGGATCGCCAAGATGGTCGGTGGCGCCGACGGCATTGTCACCTCGTCGCAGGTGGTGCTGGGGACCCCGGGCTATGTGGCGCCCGAGGTCATCATGGCCGGCATGATCGACGACCCCCGCATCGACCTGCACGCCGTCGGGGTCATGCTTTTTGAAATGCTCTCGGGTCAGATGCCATTTGTGGCGCCGACGCCCAGCGCCGTCCTCGTCGCCCAGGCTGCCCTTGATGCGCCGCTGGTATCGAGCCTGGTGCCGGACCTGCCCCAGCCCGTCGTCGAACTCGTGCGGCGGCTGACGGCACGCCGTCCCGAGGACCGACTCCCCGACGCTCGCGCGGTGATCGCCGCCATCGACGAGCTTGCCGGCCTCCCAGACATGACGGGGGCGAGCGTCTCGTCACTGGCCCTGGGCCCGGCGCCGCTCCCCAGGAGCACGGCTGTGCTGGGCAGTGTCTCGGCGCCTGGGACGTCCGTCTTTGAGGGGCCTTTTGACGGCGTCGCCGGCGTCGTCGCTGCACCAATCCCCTCGTCGACGCTGGTGCCCCCGACGACGTCGACCGCGACGCTCACGGCGTCAGCTCAGTCGCCGGCGCCGGCGACCGCCGGGCGAGGTCGGCGGGGGCTGGCGGCGACGATGGCGGCGACGATGGTGGGGGTGGTGGTGGTGGGGGCGGTGCTGCTCCGCTCGACGTCGACGCCACCAGTGGTCGGCGCGACGACAACGTCCGCGGTGATCGCTGCTGCGCCGAC